>JAEZHO010000144.1 GCA_023416545.1 Pseudomonadota bacterium | reverse complement strand
CCCTCCGCATAGATCGTGTCGAAGGCGAGGGAGGATTTGCCCGAGCCGGACAGCCCGGTCATGACGATCAACGAGTTGCGCGGCAAGTCGAGATCGATACCCTTCAGATTATGCTCGCGCGCACCACGGATGGAGATCGTCTTAAGTTCGCTCATTACTCTGCTCGATGGGGAGGAGTGGTTGCCCTTATGTAGGATATGAAGTGCCGGTGTGAAGCCGGAAAGTCCACGGGATCGACTCAAAAAAGCGTCCTGCTTGACACAAGCATAGGGAATAAATAGAACAAAGAAAGAACAAAAATCCATTGTGGATGAGCGGCACGGGGTGGCCAACGGCGACGGCAGATGGTCTAAGCTAGGCCATCGTTGAATTGGCCGCATGACAGGCGGCGGACAAGGTGAAGAACTATGGCTGGTAGCGTCAACAAGGTAATCCTGATCGGCAATGTCGGCGCCGATCCCGAAATTCGGCGCACGCAGGACGGACGTCCAATCGCCAACCTGCGCATCGCGACCTCGGAAAGCTGGCGTGACCGCAACAGCGGCGAGCGCAAGGAGAAGACCGAGTGGCACAGCGTCGTCGTGTTCAACGAGGGCCTCTGCAAGGTCGTCGAACAGTATGTGAAGAAGGGCGCCAAGCTCTACATCGAGGGCGCTCTGCAGACCCGCAAATGGCAGGACCAGAACGGCAATGACCGTTACTCGACCGAAGTCGTTCTGCAGGGCTTCAACTCGACGCTCACCATGCTGGACGGTCGCGGCGAAGGCGGCGGGCAAGGCAGCTATGGTGGCGGCGGTGGCCGGGCCAGCGGCGGCAATGACTACGGCGGGGGCAGTTTCGGTGACGATTACGACCGCCCGGCCTCCGGTGGAAGCCGCGGCGGCCAGGGTGGTCAAGGCAGCCAGGGCGGCCAGGGCGGAGGCTTCTCGCGCGACCTGGACGACGACATCCCGTTCTGATCCGCGATAGAGCGGACGCGGGCGCAGGGTCAGACGGTATTGAAGGCGGACTTCACGCCGTCGACCACGAACTGCACGGAGAGTGCCGCGAGAACGACGCCGAGGAGGCGGGTCAGGATGGCCCGCCCGGTCAGTCCGAGGAAGCGATCCAGTCGTTCGGCAATCAGCAGCGCCATCAGCACCACGCCCATCGTCAGCGCCAGAACGCCGATCAGCAGGAGCCGATCCCAGGGGCCGGACATCGTGCCGGCAAGAAGCACGGTCGCTGAAATCGCTCCCGGTCCCGCGATGAGCGGGAGGGCAAGCGGGAAGACTGCGAGATTGTGAAGCTGGCCGAGGGTGATGGCCTCCTGCGAGGTCTTCGCCTTGCGTTCCTGCCGGCGCTCGAACACCATTTCGAACGCGATCCAGAACAGGAGAAACCCGCCGGCGATCCTGAATGCGCCCATGGATATGCCGAGGGCACCCAGAAGACTGGCGCCGAACACGGCGAAGACCGCAAGTATGCCGAATGCGACGAGCGAGCCGCGCACGGCCACGTGACGGCGCTGGTCCCGCCGCATGCCTGCCGTCATGCCCAGGAAGACGGGCGCGAGGCCGGGCGGATCCAGCGTGACGAGCATTGTGGTGAAGGCATTGACCAAGATGTCCGCAGTAGCCATCTCTGCTCCAGCGCGTTGCCGATCCTTGCGGACCCCATCCTAGCTTGTTAGGACAGCATGGCCTTCAAGGGAAGAGCGGCCTGCCCATTGTCTCGTGCCCGAGACCCGGTCGGTTTCCTCGCCGATGTTCGAAACCTGTTCAAAACCGGTGCCGAACTTGGCGCTGGAAGCCGCTTTCCGATATAGAGACAGAATTGATTCCGAACCAAGATCGTGATCCGATTTGACTGAGCAAAGCACTCCCGGCGGCGGAAAGCTGCCACCCGGCATCGAACCCATATCCATCATGGAAGAGATGCAGCGGTCCTACCTCGATTACGCGATGAGCGTCATCGTCAGCCGCGCGCTCCCGGATGTTCGAGACGGATTGAAGCCGGTCCATCGCCGCATCCTGTTCTCCATGAGCGAAATGGGGATCGACTGGAACAAGAAATACGTGAAATCGGCCCGCGTGACCGGTGACGTGATGGGTAAATACCATCCGCACGGCGACGCCGCGATCTACGACGCGCTGGCGCGCATGGCGCAGGATTGGTCGCTCCGTCTGCCGCTGATCGACGGCCAGGGCAACTTTGGTTCGATCGACGGCGATCCGCCGGCAGCGCAGCGCTACACGGAATGCCGCCTGCAGAAGGCAGCTCACGCGCTTCTCGACGATCTCGACAAGGAAACCGTCAACTTCCGTGACAACTACGACGGCACGCTTTCCGAGCCGGTCGTCGTCCCGGCGCGCTTCCCGAACCTCCTGGTAAACGGCGCCGGCGGCATTGCGGTCGGCATGGCGACCAACATTCCGCCGCACAACCTCACGGAAGTGATCGACGCCTGCATCGCGCTGATCGACAACCCGGCGATCGAGTTGCCGGAACTGATGCAGATCATTCCGGGACCGGATTTTCCGACCGGCGCACTGATCCTCGGACGGGCGGGGATCAAGTCCGCCTACGAGACGGGCCGAGGCTCCGTCATCATGCGCGGCCGCGCTCACATCGAGCCGATGCGGGGCGACCGCGAGCAGATCATCATCACCGAGGTTCCCTACCAGGTGAACAAGGCGACGATGATCGAGAAGATGGCCGAACTCGTGCGCGACAAGCGCATCGAGGGCATTTCGGATCTTCGCGACGAATCCGACCGCCAGGGCTACCGCGTCGTCATCGAGCTGA
>JAEZHO010000118.1 GCA_023416545.1 Pseudomonadota bacterium | reverse complement strand
TCACCAATATCGGCGTGGGCAAGCAGCAACTGGTCGAGATCGCCAAGGCGCTGTCGAAGGACGTGCGCCTGCTGATCCTCGACGAGCCGACCGCCAGCCTGAACGAGAGGGACAGCGCGGCGCTTCTTGAACTCCTGAAGGAATTCCGCGAGCACGGCATCACCTCGATCCTCATCTCCCACAAGCTGAACGAGATTTCGGCGGTCGCCGACCGCATCACGGTGCTGCGCGACGGCCGCAGCGACGGCACGCTCGATTGCCACGAAGGCGTTGTCGAAGAGGACGAGATCATCCGGCGGATGGTCGATCGCGACATGGAGAGCCGCTATCCCAAGCGCGAGCCGAAAATCGGCGACGTGATCTTCGAGGTGAAGGACTGGTCGGTCTACCACCCGCAGCATGCCGAACGGCATGTGGTGAAGAACGTCTCGATGCGGGTGCGGGCCGGCGAGGTCGTGGGTATTGCCGGGCTGATGGGCGCCGGCCGCACCGAGTTCGCCATGAGCCTCTTCGGCCGCTCCTGGGGGCGCGACATCACCGGCACCGTGCGCCTGCACGGCCGGGACGCCGACCTCTCCGACGTCCACCGGGCAATCAAGGCGGGGCTTGCCTATGTCACGGAAGACCGCAAGCATCTCGGGCTGATCCTGTCGGAGGATATCCGCAAGAACATCACGCTCGCCCATCTGGGCGGCGTTTCCTCGCGCGGCGTCATCGACGACATCCGCGAAATGAAGGTGGCGCAGGAATTCCGCAGCCGCATGCGGATACGCAGCCACAACGTCTACCAGGAGACCGGCAAGCTTTCGGGCGGCAACCAGCAGAAGGTGGTGCTGTCGAAATGGCTGTTCACCCACCCGGACGTGCTGATCCTCGACGAGCCGACCCGCGGCATCGACGTGGGCGCGAAATACGAGATCTATTCGATCATCAACGAGCTGGCCGGGGCCGGAAAGGGCGTCGTCGTGATCTCCTCCGAAATGCCCGAACTCATCGGCATCTGCGACCGGATCATGGTGATGCACGAGGGCGATTTCGTCGGCGAGGTGGCCGGAGCGGAGGCCACACAGGAAAACATCATGCGTGCCATCATGCGCCGCAAGGAGAGGGAAGAATGAGCAACCCGCCAAACACGATGACGTCGCCGCAGCGGGGCGCCGGATTCTGGAAGGAAAACCTTCGCGAGTACGGGATGATGATGTCGCTGCTCGCGATCGTGGCGTTCTTCTATTTCGCCACCGGCGGCGTGATCCTGAAACCGCTCAACGTCACCAACATCATCCTGCAGAACAGCTACATCGTCATCATGGCGCTCGGCATGCTGATGGTGATCGTGACCGGCCACATCGACCTGTCGGTCGGGTCCGTCGCCGGATTCATCGGCGCGGTCGCCGCGGTGATGATGGTCCAGTACGACATGAACTTCGTCGTGGCGGGCGTGCTGTGCCTTGCGCTGGGCGGCCTGATCGGGGCGATGCAGGGCTTCTGGGTCGCCTATTTCAAGATCCCGTCGTTCATCGTCACGCTCGCGGGCATGCTGGTCTTCCGGGGCCTGATGATCGCCGTCCTGAGCGGTCGCTCGATCGGGCCGTTCGATCCGACGTTCCAGAAGCTCTCCTCCGGCTACATTCCGGAACTTATCACCGCCGCGAACGGGCTCTACGTCACGTCGCTGATCCTCGGACTGGGGCTAGCCGGGCTCCTGGTCTGGCAGAACTTCAAGGGCCGCGCACGCCGCATCTCGCACGATGTCGAGACGGAGCCGTTCGGCTTCTTCCTCGCCAAGAACGTCGTGATGTTCGCGATCGTCGGCTACATCGCCTACCTCATCTCCTCGCATCGCGGCATGCCGAACGTCCTGATCATCATGGCGCTCCTGATCGCGGCTTACGCCTTCTTCACCAACCGGACGATCCTCGGGCGCCAGATCTATGCGGTGGGCGGCAACGAGAAGGCGGCGGCGCTCTCCGGGATCAAGACGGCGCGGCTGACCTTCTTCACCTTCGTCAACATGGGCGTGCTGGCCGCGCTGGCGGGCCTCGTCTTCGCGGCGCGCCTGAACACGGCCACTCCGAAGGCCGGCCTCGGCTTCGAACTCGACGTCATCGCCGCATGCTTCATCGGCGGCGCGTCGGCCTATGGCGGCGTCGGCAAGGTCACCGGCGCGGTGATCGGCGCATTCATCATGGGCGTGATGAACAACGGCATGTCGATCCTCGGCATCGGCATCGACTACCAGCAGGTGATCAAGGGGCTCGTCCTGCTCGGGGCGGTCTGCGTCGACGTCTACAACCAGCGCCGCTGAGAGGGGATAGGGCCGGGCCTCCGCTGAAAAGTACCTGCACGGTCCCGCAACCGGGGCCGGCCGATGCCGGAACCGGCCGCAGGGCTGCGCGTTCGCCTGTCTCAAAGGGAGAATGCGGATGCGGGATCAACTGCGGTTCGAGTGGCTTGCGCGCTTCGGCTATGCGGCGCGGGGCATCGTCTACATCCTCGTGGGCGGCATGGCGCTGCTTTCGACGGTCGGGGGCGGGGAGGCGGATTCGCAATCCGCGCTGAAGCTGGTTCTGGAGCAGCCCCTCGGCGCGGCGTGGCTGGGGCTGATCGGGATCGGGCTGGTCTTCTTCATCGTCTGGCGGCTGGCCCAGGCTCTTCTCGACGCCGACCATCAGGAAAACGATGCCAAGGGGCTGGTGATCCGCGCGGCTCTCCTCGTGAGCGCCGCCACCTATACCGGCCTTGCCGCCTATGCCATCGGGCAGGCGCTGAAGATCTCCCTCGGCGATGGCGCCGGCAACAGCCGGGAGAGCTGGACCAACTGGCTGATGGAGCAACCGTTCGGCCCCTATCTCGTGGCGGCGGTTGGCCTGGCGGTGGTCTGCGCCGGCGGCGTGCAGGTCCACAAGGGGGTCACGAGAGGCTACGAGAAGTTCGTCCGCATCGCCGGCCGGCACAAGCGTCTCCTCGATCTTCTGTGCATGTACGGTCTTGCCGCCCGTGGCGCGATCTTCGTCATCGTCGGCGGGTTCTTCCTGTTCGCAGCCTGGGCCGTCGATGCCGGCCAGGCGGGAAGCACGTCGGATGCGCTCACCTGGGTGCGAAGCCTGCCGTTCGGCGGACCGCTCTACGGTCTGGCTGCCCTCGGACTTTTTGCCTTCGGGGCCTATGGCCTGATCGAGGCGAGATATCGCATTATCCGCGAACCGTCCTTAAGTGATGCCGGGCGCGTCCTGCGGACGTGAGCGTCGGTGATAATCCAGGGGAGTGAAGAATGGAGTTTCATCGGCAGGTCGGCCGCAAGCTCATCGACCGGATCATGACCTTCGAGCCGGCGACCCTCATTCTCTTCGCGGCCGCTGCCGGCGGGCTTTTCGTCTTCCTGCAACTGACCGGAGAGGTGATGGAGGGCGACACGCGCGCCTTCGACGAGAGCATCCTTCTCCTGCTGCGGCAGTCGGACGACCTGCACAGGCCGATCGGTCCCTTCTGGCTTCCCCATGCCATGGACGACATCACCGCGCTCGGCGGCACGGCCGTGCTGTCGCTGATGACGGTCATCATCACCGGCTACCTTCTTCTGGCCAAACGCCGGGCCATCGCCGTCTTCACCTTCGCCGCCGTGGTCGGCGGCTGGATATTGAGCGCGCTGCTGAAACTCGGCGTCGCGCGTCCCCGGCCGGACATCGTGCCCCATCTCGTCGAGGTCCACGACCTGAGCTTCCCGAGCGGCCACGCCATGCTGGCGGCGGCGACCTACCTGACGCTGGGCGCGCTTCTGTCACGCGGCGAGGCGAGGCGGGCGACGCGGCTCTACATGATCGGGGTTGCGGTCTTCCTGACCTTCATCATCGGCCTGAGCCGGGTCTATCTCGGGGTGCATTATCCGACCGATGTGCTCGGCGGCTGGTGCGCGGGCGCGACCTGGGCGCTGATCTGCTGGCTGGTCGCCCGCCGTTATATCGCCCAAACACCGGGCTAAGGCGGATAGCTCGCCGATGGGGAAAACGAGGTTCGTGCTTGAGCGGAACGGCATCAACCTTTAGACCTTGATCGGGCTGGAGCATGGCCGAAATCAGGTGGGACACGTTGATCGATCCATACGAGACCCTCGGTGTCGAACGCGACGCCGATGCCGCACAGGTCAAGACAGCTTATCGCAAGCGCGCCAAGAACGCCCATCCGGACACCGGGGGCGACATCGACGCCTTCGCCAGGCTGAAGACCTCGTACGAACTGCTTTGCGACCCCGTGCGCCGCAAGGTCTTCGACGAGACGGGCTACGACCCGACATTGGCGGACACCAAGGACCTCGAGGGACTTCTGGTGCTCGAGGGGCTGATCAACGACTTCATCCTCGACGAGCGGGAGCCGGGCAGCTTCGATCCGGTGGCCGCGATGCGGCGAAAGCTCACCGACAGGATCGTCAACGTGCGTTTCCACATTCTTGAACTGGAGAGGCACAGGGCGCGGATACGCAACCACATGGACCGGATCGGACGGCGGCCGGAAACCGATTTCCTCGGCAGCATGATGCGGGCGCGCAGCGATTCGATCACCGAGGCCATCGGCAAGGCCGAGGTGCAGATCGCCACCATCGAGCAGGCCTACCAGATGCTGGAAGGCTATTCCTACGAGATCGAGGTGGAAGCGAAAAGCGCCGCCGAATAGCCGCCGCCACTGGTCGCGGCCGTCGCCCCGCCTCCTGGCTTAGCCCGCGCAAGGAGCATGGAGAGGGAAGATGGTGATCGATCATTTCGTGCTTTCGCAGAACGGCTGGGTTCCCAACAATCCGGTGCTGCCGGTGATCGTCTGCAAGGACATCCCGGCGGAAGGCCGCGATCTCGCGACGACCTTCGAGAGATCCTTTGCCCGCAACGGCTGGCAGGGGATCTGGCGAAACGGCATCTTCGACTATCACCACTATCACACCATGGCGCATGAGGTGCTGGGGATCGCACGCGGGCGGGGCGTCGTGATGCTGGGCGGGCCGGGGGGCCGGGAAGTCGAGGTGTCCGCCGGCGATTGCCTGATCCTGCCCGCCGGCACCGGCCATTGCCGGCTTTCCGCCAGCGACGATTTCCTGGTGATCGGCGCCTATCCGCCGGGCCAGGACCCGGACCTTCGGCGGAATGCGCCGGGAGAGGCGGGGCTTCGCATCATCGCAACGCTTCCGTTGCCGCAAAGCGATCCGCTCGGCGGCAAGGGCGTCGGCGAGCTTTGGGGCAACGGCGGCTGAGCGACCGTCAGCCTCTCCAGCGAAGGTAGATGGTGGAAAGCGGCGGCAGGACCAGATGCAGGGACTGCTCCTTCCCGTGGGCCGGGACGGCCTCCGTCCAGGCCTCGACATTGCCGAGGTTGGAGCCGCCGTAGCAGGCGGCGTCGGAGTTCAGGACCTCTTCCCACCGGCCGGCGCGCGGCACGCCGACGCGATAGCCGTGGCGGGGGACCGGCGTCATGTTGGACACGGCGAGAATGCAGGACGCGCGATCCTGCGGCCAGCGCAGCATTCCGAAGATCGAATTCTCCGCATCGTCTCCCACGGCCCACTCGAACCCCTCCGGATGAAGGTCGCCGTACTGGAGCGCCGGCTCGGACGCGTAGAGGCGGTTCAGGTCGCG
>JAEZHO010000053.1 GCA_023416545.1 Pseudomonadota bacterium | reverse complement strand
TAGGCACACTCGCCCGTGGTGCTGAGGTTTCCGGAATTCGTGAAAAGGGTACGGGCAGCGCTCGACTGCAGGCCGTAGGCGGACATGTTGCTGGCCGAAACGGAGCCGCGGTTGTCGACGGTGGAGTCCGCGCCATTCACGACGATCGCCGTCGACCCCGTGGCAAGGCTACCGCCACTCTCAACGGTGAGGCTGTCCTCCCACCCGGCAAGGGTCTGGGTCACGTTTATTGTCTCGCCATTCCTGATCGTCAGGTCGGTCGCATGGCCTTTCGGCGCCTGTGCCGTCGCAACGACCGCAACGGACGCCAACATCGCTATTCGTGTCTTGTTCAACCCTGCCCCCGGCTGCCCTATTCGCCCCCATAGACGAATCAACAGGTTACACAGAAATGATTCGGCGAATTTTTACCACTAAAAGATAGTGGTTTTAGCAACCCTCTATTTAGTCACCCCTCATATATCGGACAGGCGGCGTCATCTTGTTTCCGATCTGCTTCATCCGCTAAAGCATTTCTTGCCCCCAACTTGACCCCGCCTGCGAACGATTGACAGGGAGGATGGGGATGAGCGGGACGCGCGAGATTTTCGATCCTAGAGCACACAAAAAAACCGCCCGCCATTGGATGGCGGACGGTTCGGAAGGCGTGGGATCGGTCCCGGTGCGATCAGCCGCCGTTGGTGGTACCGCCAGCCGCCGGCGGAGTGGCCGGAGCCGGAGTGGCGTTGTTGGTGGCGCCGCCGGGTGCAGGCGCGATCGGCGCCGGTGCCGTGTCGCTGGCTTCCGGAGTGGCGGTCGAGGACGTGGTGGCCGGGTCGGTGCCGGGCTCGCCGCCCATGTTGCCCCAGATGAAGACGCCGATCAGCAGGACAGCGAGAACCGCGACCCACGGCACCCAAGAGGCTCCGCGGCGGGCATCGATGTTGTTATTCACGAGGTCCGGGCGGCGGTCCCGCAGGTCCGGACGGTTGTCATTCGGATCATAGGTCATGGGTTCTTTCCTCCGTTTAACCTGCCATTGAAACGGAGAGTCACGGAAATTTGTTCCGTGTGGGCATGCAGAGGCGCGAAAGCGCCGCCGCCACCCGGCATAGGAAGAGGCCGGTTTCCTTAGTTGCGGGCGCTCATCGTCCGCGCCTCGACCCAGTTGTGCCAGCCTTCCACCGAGCCGTTGAAGACGTTGAGGTCGATCTTGCCGTCGACGCCCTGCGACAGACCGGAGCCGGAATACTGCCAGAAGACGAACTTGCGGCCGGGATAGACCTTTGAGGGGTGCTGGGCGACGGCACGCAGCCAGAACGGATAGTTCTCGAAGGCGCCGACGAGGTTGTCCTTGTAGAAGTCCGGGGCCGTGTAGATGACCGGCCGCTGGCCGTAGTGCCGCTCAAGCTTGTCCATGAAGACCTGCATCTTTTCCAGGACGTCGGCGCGGGAGGGACGGCGCTTGCAGGCGGAATCGCCGTTCCATTCCACATCGATGACCGGCGGCAGGGCGTCCGGATCGCGCGGAACATTGCGGATGAACCAGTCGGCCTGCTCGCTGGCGCGCCGGCACCAGTAGAAGAAGTGATAAGCGCCTCGGCGGATGCCGGCTTCCTTGGCCCGCCGCCAGTTGGTCTTGAACATCGGGTCTAGATGGTCGCCGCCGTCCGTCGCCTTGATATAGGCGAAGTTCGCGCCCTGCGTCCTCAGCTTCGGCCAGTCGATCTCCCCCTGCCAGCGGGAGACGTCCACGCCGTGGACGGCATAGTGCTGCGGCTGGACCTTGCCGAAATTGATGGGCTTGGCATCCCGGAACTGCTGGCTGTAGACCCGGGCGCGGGTCACGGGTCCGGCACCCGCCGGATTGTCCGGCAGCATCATGGCAACGGGACGGGACGAGGGCGTCGGCATCCCCACCGTGGTGGTCATGGCCGCGACCGCCGGATCCGCGGCATCCGCCTCGGCCCAGGCGAGGGGCCTTGGCGTTCCAACCGTCGCGGCGGGAACCGGGGCCGCCGGCGTGACGGAACTCGTCACCTCCCGGGAGGGAATTCCGGCCACGAGGCTCTCGGGTCCCGAGGCCGACGTGCAGCCCGACAGGACGAACGCGATCATGGCAAAGACGGAGATGGCGGAACGACGCATTGGCACCCACGTACGCAAAACAGGGATCGAAGGGAGCCGCTCGCGACACCTCGATGCGCGAAGGGCAAAGCTAACAGAAGATTACCGCCAAAGGTTGAATCCAATCTTAACGCCGAGCTTCACCGCGTGCGGAAGCGGCGGCCCCTATGGCAGCCCAGGAACTTTAGACCGTTGCGCCGGTTCGGTGCCTGATCGCATCAGCCGATGTCGTCATACCGATCCCGTTCAGATCCTGGGAGAGTTCAATGACAGAACGAGACACGACCCGGGGAGAGGGCTTCCAGCCTGGCTCCCCCTACCCAAGCGGCGGAAATCCCGCCCGCGACCCGTCCCCCGGCCAGCCCTCCGGACAGGTCGGGCAACCACCACTCCCGGCCTCCGCTGCGGCGGGAGAAGCAGGTGGCAGCCTCAGGGAGAAAGCCGCCGAGGACTGGCAAGCGGTGAAGACGACCGCACAGGAGCAGATCAGCCGGGCCGGCCAGCAGGCCCGCGAGGCGGCCGGCGAGCAGAAGGATTTCGCCGCCACCCGCGTCAGCGGCATTGCGAGCGCAATCGAGCGCGTCGGCAGCGAACTGGAACAGGGCGACCAGAGGGAAGTGGGTCGCTATGCGCGCCAGATCGGCGAGAGCCTGCAGCGGTTCGCGGATGATCTGAAGGGCAAGGATCTCGGCGAGGTTGCCGCCATGGCGGAGGATTTCGGCCGCAGGCAACCGGGCGCATTCCTCGGTATCGCGGCACTGGCAGGCTTTGCCGCGAGCCGCTTCCTCACCGCCTCGGCCGACCGCCGTCCGCGTGCTTCCGCGAAGTCCGACGGCATTACCCGGGCCGGCGGCAGCACGGCCGCCGCGTCTGCCTCCACATTAACCTCCTCGTCCA
>JAEZHO010000027.1 GCA_023416545.1 Pseudomonadota bacterium | reverse complement strand
TGATGGAAGATCTTCAGGCGCAGGGTGCCCGCCGAATCCGAGGGGCGGGTGTAGAAGGCGATGCGGATCGAGGCCCCTTTCGCGCAGGCCTCCATATCGCGAAGATCCGCAACGGCTTCCGCGGGCGCGAAGGCCTCCTGGAAGGCCTTGTTGACCACGAGGCCGGTCTGCGTGCCGGCAAGGGCAGCAAAGCTCTGCTCCCAGGGCGTGGAGATTTCGCGGATCGCTTCCTCCAGCTTCGCCTGGGGAATGCGCGGGGTCCGGCCACCCCGCCGGCCGATGATGATGTGGACGCGGGCTACCCCGCCTTCCGGAAACGCCGGGTAGTATGCGGAGACGTGGCCCTCGTAGACCCTGGCGAGATAGTCGCTCACCTTTTCTCGAACCCGGGAATCGTAATCCTCGCGGGGGACGTAGACGATCACCGAGACGAAGCGGTCGAAGTGGTCGATCCGCGGAAGCGCCCGGACCCGCGGCCGCTCGCTCAGTTCCATGATCTGCTCGCAGAACCGTGTCAGCGTCGGCACGTCGATCTGGAAGAGGTCGTCGCGGGGGTAGGATTCAAGCGCGTTGGCCAGTACCCGGCCGGAATGGCTGTTCGGATCGAAGGCCAACTGTTCCTGGACCCGCTGCGCCTTGGCGCGAAGAAGCGGGATATCGTGCACCGAATGGGTGTAGGCCGTCGCGGTGAAGAGGCCGACCACACGCAGTTCTCCGGTCACCGTGCCGTCGGCATCGAAGCGCTTGATGCCGACGTAGTCCATGTAGGCGCGGCGATGGACGACCGACTTCACATTCGCCTTGGTGACGATCAGGAAATCCGGGCCGTCGAGGAATTCCAGGATTTCGGGGGTCGTGGTAACCGCATCCTTGCCCTGGCGAAGGACGAGGACGTCCGGGTCGGACAGGATGCCGAGCCCGCGCCCCTTACTGCGCTCGACGCGGGCATCCGCCCCCTTGCCGGAATAGACATATTCCCGCATGCCGAGGAAGGTGAAGTTGTCGTCGCGGAGCCAATCGAGGAAGGCGAGTGCCTCGTCCCTGTCGGCCTTCTTCCGGCTGGCGGAATAGGTTCGCAACTGGCCCGCCGCACCCTCGAGGAGATCCAGCATCGGCCGCCAGTCGGCGATCGCGAGATGGACCTGGTCGAGGACGTAGCGGATGCGGGCCATGAGGGCGTCGGCATCCGAGGATGACAGCGGCGGAAGGTGGACCTGGATCAGGCTGACGTGATGCGCCGGATCGCTCGGCCGATCCGCCGAGCGGAGCACCGGATCCTTTCCGGGCTCGAGAAGCAGGATCGGGTGGACGGCAAGGTAGATTTCCCGATGACTGGAAGTGACCTCGCCCATGACCGAATCGAAAAGAAACGGCATGTTCCGGTCTATGACTGTCAGGACATGCGCCGGCGCGCCGTCCGGCCTTACCCCTTCAACAGGTCCGAGCGTTATCGAGGGCCGAACCCTCGTCCAGTTCTCAAGGCATCTCGCCGCGTGGGCTGCGGAGGCCGCAAGCATCTGGGGCGTGTAGTGCTCCAGATCGTCCAGACTGGCGCGGCCGAAAAGGATAGCCGGATCCAGAAAGGCCCCCTCGCCCCCGGCGGCGATCTTGTGCGCCATTTCAATCTGCTTGTCCCGCTTCGGGTTATGCCTGCCCATGTCACTCTCCATGCGATTGCGTCAACATGCTGTCGCGAAGCCTGATCCGTCAACAGGGGCAATCGCCCCGGACCCGTCGCGACGTCGGTTTCTATTTCACGCATCCGTGGCCGGTTATTGACAAGCAGGCCCGAAGAAATCATCAAGCTAGGCAAAACGGAACGCAAGAACATGCAAAATTCCGGCGCCGTGATCGTCATTTCCAGCCATGTGGTGCGGGGTTCCGTCGGGAACCGCGCAGCGGTGTTCGCCCTGGAGACGCTGGGGTTCCCGGTCTGGGCGCTGCCTACCGTCGTCATGCCGTGGCATCCGGGTCATGGCCCCTCCACCCGGCTCACTTTTTCTCCGGAGGATTTCGAAAAGGTCGTCGACGACCTCATCGAGGCCCCCTGGAGCGGCGAGGTCCAGGCGATCCTCACGGGATACTTCGGAAACGCGGATCAGCCGAAGGCGGTCGCAAGGCTGGTTCGCGCCTTCAAGGAGCGCAATCCGAACCTTCTCTATGTCTGCGACCCGGTGATGGGGGACCTCGGCGGGCTCTATGTCCCGCAGGCGACGGCCGAGGCGATCCGGGACGAGCTGATACCGCTCGCAAACCTCGCCACGCCGAACCGCTACGAGCTGGCCTGGCTGGCCGGAAGCGAGCTCGACAGCAATACCGCCATCATGGAGGCGGCGGTGGCTCTCGGGCCGTCGCGCATGCTGGTCACGTCCGCGGTGCCGATGATGGCCGGCGGGACCGGCAATCTCTATCTCACCGGAACGCATGCACTCCTCGCCGAGCACAGGCTGATCGACAATCCGCCGAACGGCCTAGGAGACCTGCTCTCGGCGCTTTTCCTGGCGCGGCTGATGGCGGGCACAGACGAGGAGCGGGCGCTCCAGCTGGCGACCGCCAGCGTCTACGAGATCCTTGCCAGGACGGCCCGGCGCGGCAGCGACGAGCTGACGCTGGAAACCGATGCGAGCAGCCTCACGACACCCATGGCGATGGTGCACATGCGACGTCTCATCCATCCCCTTCAACGCATTCGACGGTAGCCTCCCAACCGTTGATCTCGCGACAACCTCAGGATAAACCCCAGCCATGCAGCAGTTTCCAGAACGCCTACTGACCGGCTACCGCAGCTTCATGAGCGGACGCTATTCGGATGAACGCGAGAGGTACCGGAGCCTCGCGGAAGCAGGCCAGAACCCGCATACGCTCGTGGTGGCCTGTTGCGATTCCCGTGCCGCGCCTGAAACCATCTTCGATTGCGGGCCGGGCGAGCTTTTCGTCGTGCGCAACGTCGCCAACATGGTGCCGCCTTACGAGCCGGACGGACAATATCATGCCACGTCGGCCGCGATCGAATTCGCCGTGCAGGCGTTGAAGATCGACAATATCGTCATCATGGGCCACGGTCGCTGCGGCGGGATCAAGGCCGCTCTCGACCCCGACATGGAGCCGCTGTCACCCGGCGATTTCATCGGGAAGTGGATGGGGCTGGTCCGCCCGGCCGCGGATCAGATCCAGAGCAACGACCTGATGACCCCGGGCGAAAGGCAGACGGCCCTCGAGCGGGTGTCGATCCGCAATTCGATCGGCAACCTGCGGACGTTCCCCTATGTGCGCGACCTGGAAGAACAGGGCAGGCTCATGCTGCATGGCGCATGGTTCGACATCTCGACGGGCGAGCTGTGGCTGATGGACGCCGAAACCGGCGATTTCGTGCGCCCCACCGACAGAATTCCCGCAGCATCGGAAAGCCCCGAACCTGCGGCCTGAGGGTCCCGCCTAGCGGCCGTCGATCGCCGCGGCGATCTGCGCGATTGCCTGCTGGTAGACGGTTGCGGCGTTCCAGCCCTGGATAGCCACGTAATTGGGCTCGCCCGGCTGGTAGCCTGCGCCCGGACGCCAGCCGTGGCCGACGAGGAAGTTGGCGGTCGATGCGAGAGCATCGGCGCGCGAGCGGACGAGGTCGACATGTCCGTCGCCATCGCCGTCGACGCCATAGCGTACCACGTTGACCGGGAGGAACTGGGTCTGGCCGATCTCGCCATGGGCGGCACCCTTGGCGGTCGCGCTGAGGTCTCCCCGCTGCACGAGGGTCAGGGCCGCGTGGAGTTGCTCGGTAAAGTATGCGGAGCGACGGCAGTCATAGGCGAGGGTGGCGACGGCCGACAGCGTGTGCTGGTTGCCCAGGAAGCTGCCGAAGCCGGTCTCCATGCCCCAGATGGCGAGAAGCGGGCCGGCCGGCACCCCGTAGCGGCGCTCGATCGAAGCGAAGAGCTGGGCATTGCCGGCCTTCATCTTCTTGCCGCGTGAAATGATCGTGGTGGCGCCGCGCTTTTCCATGAATTGGTCGAAGGAGAGCTTGAAGCTCTTCTGGCCGCGGTCGGCGCGGATGGTTTCGCGGTTGTAGGACACGTTTGCGAATGCACTGTCCACGACCCGCGGGCTGATGCCGTTGGCGACGGCCTGCGGCTTGAACGCTTCCACCCATTGCGAGAAGCCGGAACTATCATTGCCGCACTGGGCAGCTGCAACAGGCATGGCGAAGGACATGAAAGCCGTCGCAAAAGTGGCAAGACGCAAGGTGTTCAGCATGGTTTATCCGGTTCCGAAGGGCATTTGTGCCCGATGCGAATGATGGAGCTTTGGGGGCAATCGTACCGAAGGCTTCGGCGCGCACGCAGTGAATTCTTCGTGAGAGAGGTAACAAACTACCGGCGCCCGAGGGCACCGGTAGTATTTAGCGTCGGGAAGATCAGGCGGCGAGCTTGCGCGGCTTGATCAGGCCCCGGTTGATGAGGAGTTCGGCAATCTGGACGGCGTTGAGGGCAGCCCCCTTGCGCAGGTTGTCGGACACGATCCAGAGGTTCAGGCCGTTCTCGACGGTTGCGTCCTCGCGGATGCGGGAAATGTAGGTCGCGTCTTCGCCGGCGCATTCGACCGGCGTGACGTATCCGCCGTTCTCGTGCTTGTCGACGACGAGGCAGCCCGGAGCCTCGCGAAGGATGTCGCGTGCCTGGTCGGCCGTGATCTCGTTTTCAAACTCGATGTTGACCGATTCCGAATGGCCGATGAAGACGGGGACGCGGACGGCGGTGCAGGTCACCTTGATCTTCGGGTCGAGCATCTTCTTCGTCTCGGCCAGAACCTTCCACTCTTCCTTCGTGTAGCCGTCCTCCATGAAGGAATCGATATGGGGGATGACGTTGAAGGCTATGCGCTTGGTGAACTTCTTGGATTCGACCGGATCGGCGACGAAGACGGCGCGGGTCTGGGTGAAGAGCTCATCCATGCCTTCCTTGCCGGCACCCGAGACGGACTGGTAGGTCGACACGACGACGCGCTTGATCTTCGCAGCATCGTGGAGCGGCTTCAGGGCGACGACCAGCTGCGCGGTGGAGCAATTGGGATTGGCGATGATGTTCTTCTTGCGGAAGTCGGCAACGGCATCCGGGTTCACTTCCGGAACGATCAGCGGAACCTCGGCGTCGTAGCGCCAGGCCGAGGAATTGTCGATGACAACGCAGCCCTGTGCGCCGATCTTCGGAGACCACTTCTTGGAAATCTCGCCGCCCGCGGACATCAGGCAGATGTCGGTGTCGGAGAAGTCGTAGTTCTCGAGGTTCTGAACCTTCAGAATCTTGTCGCCGAAGGATACTTCGGTGCCTTGCGAACGGGCGGAGGCCAACGCCACGACTTCGTCGGCCGGGAAGCCCCGTTCCGACAGGATGTTGAGCATTTCGCGCCCGACATTGCCGGTAGCACCGACGACTGCAATCTTGAAACCCATGATCTTGCTCTCTTTTCTGCCTCTCCTCGATCCGTTGAGGGGGAAGCCGCGACGGATCGCGGGTTTCCTTGTCCCCGGCCTAACCGGGGAGAGAGCGGCGGGCCAGAGACGTCAGACGGTTTTCGTCGTCGTTTTGGCCGTGGTTTTATTGGAGGCGAAAAAGCAATGGTGCAGCCCGGCACGACGTGCCGGCTGGCGGTCTGCAGCGATGTAGGACTCGCGGCGGTTCATAGGATGCTTTCCCGTTCGACGTGGTGTTTAGAAGATTCTGATGCGGAGTCAAGCGGAGACCGCCGTCTGCCGCACCTGCTCCAAGCGGAGCGAGGGTAACCCGTGGCGCTCCGACAGGGACGCCACGGAAGCCTTCTACTCAGGCGGAAAGGGCGGCGAATTCCTTCAGGATGGCGTCGCCCATCTCGGCCGTACCGACCTTGCGGCAACCGTCCGCCATGATGTCGCCGGTGCGGATGCCCTGGTCGAGGACATTGGCGATGGCCTTTTCCAGCCCGTCTGCTTCGGCGACCATGTTGAAGGAATAGCGCAGGCACATGGCAAAGGAGGCGATCATGGCGATCGGGTTGGCGATCCCCTGCCCTGCGATGTCCGGTGCGGAGCCGTGGACAGGCTCGTAGAGCGCCTTGCGCTTGCCGGTCTTGGCATCCGGGGCGCCGAGCGAGGCCGACGGCAGCATGCCGAGCGAGCCGGTCAGCATCGCCGCCACGTCGGAGAGCATGTCCCCGAACAGGTTGTCGGTGACGATGACGTCGAACTGCTTGGGCGCACGGACCAGCTGCATGCCGCCGGCATCGGCCAGCATGTGCTCCAGCTGCACGTCGGAGAAGGCGCGCTTGTGGGTTTCCGTCACGACCTGGTTCCAGAGCACGCCGGATTTCATGACGTTGCGCTTTTCCATGGAGCAGACACGGTTGTTGCGCGTGCGGGCAAGTTCGAAGGCGACCGCGGAGATGCGCTCGATTTCGTAGGTGTCATAGACCTGGGTGTCTATGCCGCGCTTCTGGCCGTTGCCGAGGTCGATGATTTCCTTCGGTTCGCCGAAATAGACGCCGCCCGTCAGTTCGCGGACGATGAGGATGTCCAGCCCCTCGACCAGTTCGGGCTTGAGCGAGGAGGCGTTTGCGAGGGCCGGATAGCAGATGGCGGGGCGGAGGTTGGCGAAAAGCTCGAGATCCTTGCGCAGGCGCAGAAGCCCGGCCTCGGGACGGACCTCATAGGGGACGTCATCCCACTTCGGACCGCCGACGGCGCCGAAGAGGACCGCGTCTGCGGACATGGCCTTTGCCATGTCCTCTTCGGAGATGGCCGAGCCATGCGCGTCATAGGCGGATCCGCCGACAAGACCTTCGTCGGTCTCGAAACCCGCGTTCATCCGGCTGTTCATATGGGCGATGATCTTGCGGACTTCCGCCATGGCCTCCGGGCCGATGCCGTCGCCGGGAAGCAGGAAGAGAGATCGGGTCATTCGTTATTCCTCTCGATGGCGGCTCACCCTCCGCACGACCGTCGTGCTGTCGAGACCTCCTCCGAGCCTGCCGAAAGAGAAGGCCGGTTGATTTTCAGGATGTTGAAGCGCCGATGCGGGCGGTGACCTCGATCTCGACCTTCATTTCAGGGGTAGTCAGTCCGCAGACAACCATGGTGGCGGCCGGCCTTATGTCCGCAAAGGCCTCGCCCAGGACGTCCACGACCGCATCGTAATAGGCCATGTCGGTGATGTAGTAGCGGGCGCGGACGACGTCCTTCAGGCCACTGCCCGCTTCCGTCAACGCCCGGGCGATCGTCGACAGGGCATTGCGCGCCTGGCTCGCCGCATCTTCCGGCATTTCCATCCGCGCATAGTCATAGCCGGTGGTGCCGGAGACGTAGACCATGTCGCCATCCACCACGGCGCGGGAGTAGCCGATGCGGGCCTCAAAAGGGGAGCCGGAGGAAATGTGCCTGACCATGGCCGCGGTTGCTCAGAGCCAGGGACGCTGGGCGCTGACCTTCTGCTCGAAGCTGCCGATCACGGACTCGCTCTTCAGGGTACTGGCGATATCGTCGAGGCCCTCGAGCAGGATGTGGCGGCGGGCGGGATCGATGTCGAAGCGGATCGAGCCGCCGTCGGGGCCGGTGATTTCCTGCGCTTCGAGGTCAACCGTGAGGACGGCGTTCGAGCCGCGCGAGGCATCGTCCATCAGCTTGTCGAGGTCGTCCTGGCTGACGACGATCGGCAGGATGCCGTTCTTGAAGCAGTTGTTGTAGAAGATGTCGGCGAAGCTCGTGGAAATGACGCAGCGGATGCCGAAGTCGAGCAGCGCCCAGGGGGCGTGCTCACGTGACGAGCCGCAGCCGAAATTGTCACCGGCGACGAGGATCTTGGCGTTGCGATAGGCCGGCTTGTTGAGCACGAAATCCGGGTTTTCGGATCCGTCCTCATTGTAGCGGGCTTCGGCGAAGAGACCCGTTCCAAGCCCGGTCCGCTTGATCGTCTTGAGGTAGTCCTTCGGAATGATCATGTCCGTATCGACATTGACGACCGGAAGCGGCGCTGCGACGCCGGTGAGCTTGGTGAACTTTTCCATGATCTGCCTCCGCAAGGATATCTGCGGAAGCCCTTAAAGCAAATTCCGGCGGATTTGAAGAACCGTTTGGCTTGCGGCGGTACGGCAGGAGCCTGAAAATCAGGCGATCCTGTCAGTGGGACGGGTTGATCAGAGATCGATGATCGTGCCGCGGCCGTCGTTCCAGACCCGCATTTCGCTCTTTCCCGCCTTTGCCTTGACCGGTGCCGGCTTCAACCGCGACGACAGGATTCGGCCGGCCGTCAGCACGCCCAGGATGCCCGCGAAGGCAACGGTAAGCGACGCGGTCAAAAGCGCAGCCAGCGCGAAAAGGGCAACGCCGCAGGTGAACAGCACGAAGGAACGAATGTTTTGCATGGTACAGCCTTTCTCTTGCGGGAATGTGGTCCTTCGGCATCAAGCTTGCAAGACTTTTCGACCGCTTGCGTATTGCGGCGCATCCAAAAGCTTGTCACAAAATCGCGATGAGCATTTCCTCGAAGCACATGCCGATGCGGTCGCTCCTCAGTGTCCCTGCGATCAACCAGCGGGCACTCGACAAGGTTCATGGGCTGGACTGTGACGGGGTGATCTTCGATCTGGAGGATTCGGTCTCCCCCGAGAAGAAGCCGGAAGCGCGCGACAATTTGCGCCGTGTCTTCAAGGAGATGCCGCTTGCGGGGCGAAAAACCGTGATCCGCATCAACGTCCGGGATACAGAGTTTCGCGGTGAGGACCTCGAACTCGTCCTGGAAGTTCAGCCGGACGCCGTACTTCTGCCCAAGGTGGAAGGGCCGGAGGAAATCCGGGAGGTGGCCGCGCTGCTTGGGGAAGCTCCCGATGGATTGCGGCTCTGGGCCATGATGGAGGCGTCCGCCGGCGTCCTCAATGCCGGCACCATAGGGGCGGCGGGGCGTGAGGCCGGAGGACGGCTCGATTGTTTCGTCCTCGGCCTCAACGACCTGCGCAAAGAAACGTGCGTCCTGTCGCAGCCGGGACGCACCTATCTGGTGCCCTGGATCATGCAGGTGGTTCTTGCGGCCCGCGCGCATGGTCTCGACGTGATCGACAGCGTTTTCAACGATTTCCGGGACGCGGACGGATTTGCAGACGAATGCGCCCAGGGCCGTGCGATGGGATTTGACGGAAAGATGCTGATCCATCCTGGCCAGATCGATGCCGCTAACCGGGCATTCGGTCCGTCGGACGAGGAGATTGTGGAGGCCGACGCGATCATCGCCGCCTTTGCCGAACCGGCGGCCCGGGACCTCAACGTCATCAACATGAACGGGTGAATGGTCGAGCGGCTTCACCTGGAACAGGCGCAGCGGCTGGTGGCCAAGGCGCGGCATATTTCTGAAAGAAAGACCAAGGCATGAAACTCTACCGCTTCCTGACGGGACCCGACGACTCCTCCTTCTGCCACCGCGTCACCGATGCCTTGAACAAGGGCTGGGAACTGCATGGCTCGCCCAGCCACAGCTTCAATGCAGCCGAAAACCGGATGTATTGCGGGCAGGCCGTGACCAAGACAGTCGAGGGCAAGGAGTATCATCCCGAGATGAAGCTCGGCGAGCAGTAGGCCGGTTCACGACGAGCGACGGATCAGCGTTCCGTGGCCTCTTCGGCGCTTGCCTCGATCCGCTCCATGTCATCGTCGCTCAGGCCGAAGTGGTGGCCGATCTCGTGGATCAGGACATGGGTGATGATATCGCCCAGCGTCTCCTCGTTCTCGGCCCAGTAGTCAAGGATCGGGCGCC
>JAEZHO010000445.1 GCA_023416545.1 Pseudomonadota bacterium | reverse complement strand
CGAGCGCCTCGCGGACAGGTTCCGGATGATGCTCGGCCATCGTCACCGGCAGGGAAACGGGGTCGTGCCCCAGAGCCCTCAGCCGCTCCAGGGTCCGCGTCGCGGCGCGTTCGGGACGGGTGACGAGGACGCGCAAGAGGCTAGGTCCAGGTTTCGAAAAACCCGGGGCCGGCCGCGGTCCGCACGGTCTCGCCGGCCCGTCGCCCGAGCGCCAGGGCCTCGGCGCGCGTACCGTCGACCTCGACGGAATATTCCTTCTGGCCGTCCGGCGTCAGGATCATGCCCGAGAACTTCAATCGATCGTCCTCGCAGAGGGCATAACCGGCGATCGGAGTACGGCACGAGCCGTCGAGCGCCATCAGGAATGAACGCTCGCAGCTTACCGCATCATAGGTCTGCCGGTGGTTGACGGCTTCGAGCAGCGCGTCAATGCGCCTGTCGCCGATCCGGCTTTCGATGCAGATCGCGCCCTGAGCCGGAGCCGGGGGGAAATCCGCCGGGTCGAGCAGTTCCGTAACGACCTCTTCCCGCGCCAGCCGCTTGAGGCCCGCAAAGGCGAGCAGGGTGGCGTCCACATGACCTTCATCGAGCTTGCGCAGGCGCGTGCCCACGGAACCCCGGAAGATCTCCACCTTCAGGTCCGGCCGGACGCGGCGGACGAGGGCCTGGCGGCGAAGCGATGCCGTGCCGACCGTCGCGCCATCGGGCAGGGCCGTGAGGGTCGGCGCAGTTCGGCCGATCAGGGCGTCGCGGATATCCTCGCGCGGCAGGTAGGTCGAAATGTAGAGCCCTTCGGGCAGGACCGTCGGCATGTCCTTGGAGGAATGGACGGCGAAATCGAGTTCGCCGGAGGAAAGCTGTTCCTCCAGTTCCAGCGTGAAAAGCCCCTTGCCGCCGATCTCGCTCAGCGGCCGGTCAGTGACGCGATCGCCCGTGGTGGACAGCACGACGATCTCGAACATCTCCTCGGGCAGGTCGTGGGCGGCCATGAGCCGGGCCCGTGTTTCCGCCGCCTGAGCGAGCGCGAGCGGGCTGCCGCGCGTGCCGATCCGGAAAGGTTTTGTTTGCATCCGCTTTCGTCCGTTGTTAACCGGGGCTTTGGTAACCGGCTTCGCCCTGTCCCGCAATGAACGATCGGCTCATGATGCCCTTTCTTCGCATCCTCGGCATCGAAACAAGCTGCGACGAAACCGCGGCTGCCGTGGTGTGCCGGCATCCGGACGGGCGCGGCGAAATCCTCTCCGACGTCGTTTTGTCGCAGCTCGAGGAGCATAGCGCCTACGGCGGCGTGGTGCCAGAGATCGCCGCGCGCGCCCATGTCGAGGCGCTCGACGGTCTGGTCGAGCAGGCCCTGGCACAGGCCAATGTCTCCCTTTCCGAGATTGACGCCGTGGCGGCCACGTCGGGGCCCGGGCTGATCGGAGGACTGATCGTCGGGCTGATGACGGGTAAGGCAATCGCCAGGGTAACCGGCAAGCCGCTCTTTGCGATCAACCACCTCGAAGGCCATGCGCTGACGGCGCGGCTTACCGACGGACTTGCCTTCCCCTACCTCATGCTCCTCGTTTCGGGCGGCCATACGCAGCTCGTCCTCGTTCGCGGCGTCGGGGACTACGAGCGCTGGGGCACGACGATCGACGATGCCCTGGGCGAGGCTTTCGACAAGACCGCGAAACTTCTGGGGCTTCCCTATCCCGGCGGGCCGGCTGTCGAGCGGGCGGCGCAGCATGGCGATCCGGACCGGTTCAAGCTGCCGCGACCGCTGGTCGGCGAGGCGCGGCTCGACTTCTCGTTCTCGGGCCTCAAGACCGCGGTGAGGCAGGCGGCGACCGAGATCGCGCCGCTCAGCGAACAGGACGTCGCGGATATCTGCGCCTCCTTCCAGAAGGCGATTTCCCGGACGCTGCAGGACCGGATCGGCCGCGGGCTTGCCCGGTTCATCTCTGAATATGCGGATAGCGGCGTCCAGCCGGCCCTCGTCGTGGCGGGCGGGGTGGCCGCCAACCAGGAAATCCGCCGCACCCTTCAGGCGCTCTGCATCGAATACGGTTTCCGCTTCGTCGCGCCGCCGATGAGGCTTTGCACCGACAATGCCGCTATGATCGCCTGGGCGGGCCTCGAGCGGATGGCGGCGGACCTTCCCTCCGACCCGCTTGACGTCCAGCCGCGGTCGCGCT
The DNA here is from genome assembly GCA_023416545.1 of Pseudomonadota bacterium. GTDB lineage: Bacteria > Pseudomonadota > Alphaproteobacteria > Rhizobiales > Rhizobiaceae > Neorhizobium. Next base: position 729 of record JAEZHO010000445.1, on the reverse strand, counting down.
GGCCGCTCGACATGGCCGCGCAGACCGTTCTCGGGTCGGGCAAGCGGGGAGCAAAGGCATGACGAGATCGCAGGATGTGGTGGTCATCGGGGCGGGAGCCTTCGGAACGGCGCTTGCAACGGTCATGGCCCTGCAGGGGGGCTCCAGGGTCACCCTCGTCGGCCGCAATCCGGTGCTCATGAACGATCTCGCAGAGTTTCGTACCCATGAAAGCGCCCTTCCCGGGGTGCCGCTTCCCGACGCTCTGGAATTCTCGGCCGAGCCGGATGTCGTCTCGGATGCCGGCTTCGTGCTCTTTGCCATGCCCTCGCAGGCACAGGCCGACGCGGCCCGCCACTATGGTCCCTACCTTGCGCGGGACGCGGCCGTCGTCACCTGCGCAAAGGGGCTGGAACGAGCATCCGGCGCGCTTCTGACCGAAGTCCTCGAGCGCGAGCTGAACGGCAGGCCGGCCGCCGCCCTGAGCGGACCGGGATTTGCCGCGGACATCGTCCGTGGACTGCCGACGGCGATGACGATCGCGGCGGGCGACGCGGAGCTTGCCGAAAGGCTGGCGCATTCGCTCTCGACCCGGACCTTCCGGCTCTATGCCTCGACCGACCGCGCCGGCGTACAGCTGGGCGGGGCGCTGAAGAACGTGCTGGCGATTGCCTGCGGGATCGTCGAGGGGGCGGGTCTTGGCGAATCCGCCCGCGCCGCGCTCATTTCCCGGGGGCTTGCCGAGATGTC
>JAEZHO010000440.1 GCA_023416545.1 Pseudomonadota bacterium | reverse complement strand
ATGCGTGGCGCGCTCCCCGGTCATAGCACCTTCTGCCGCAGGCCCTTGACTTCGGCGCTCCGGTTTCTCAAATCGGCGCCATCATGAAAGCATCCGAAGCCGAAATTCTCATCATCCCGGGCTATACGAGTTCGGGACCCGATCACTGGCAGACCCGCTGGCAGTCGCGACTGTCCACCGCCCGCCGCGTCGAGCAGGCCGAATGGTCGAAGCCGGTACGCGAGGACTGGGTTGCGAAGATCGCCGACGAGGTCAATGCGGCGACCCGGCCGGTGGTCCTCGTGGCGCACTCGCTGGGCATCCCCTCGACGGTCCATGCGATCCCGCTGTTCCGGAAGCCCATCGCCGGCGCGTTCTTCGTCGCACCGCCCGAAGTCGACAATCCGGCTGTCCGGCCCAAGCACCTGATGAGCTTCGGCCCCTATCCGCGCGATCCGCTCCCCTTCCCGACGCTGACCATCGCCAGTCGCAACGATCCGTTCGGCTCGTTCGAACACGCCGACGAGCTCGCGGCCGCCTGGGGCTCGCTCTTAATCGATGCCGGCGAATCGGGACACATCAACGCGGAAAGTGGCCACGGCCCATGGCCCGAGGGCACGATGGTCTTCGCCCAGTTCCTGTCTCGCCTGAAGACCTGACGACGGGCGCAAAAAAGCCGCGTCGGCGACCGACGCGGCTTCCTGCAATCTAGTACTGTAGAAGCTTACTGCCTCACCTCGGCCACTGCATCCTGCAGGTAGGCGAGCATTTTCTGGCGAATCTCGTCATCGGCCACGGAGACGCCGGCGGCATCGAAATCGGCGCGCAGCTTGCGGAATACATCCTCTTCGCCGGCTTCCTGGAAATCGGCTTCGACGACTTCCTGTGCATATGCGTCGGCATCGCGTCCCAGGAGCCCGGCCGCCCAGCGGCCAACCAGCTTGTTCCGCCGCACGACGGCCTTGAACTTCTGCTCTTCATCGAGCGCAAACTTGTTTTCAAAGGCGCGTTCGCGGTCTTTCATGCTGGTCATGATTTGTCTCCCGGTAATTCGTTCTCGTTAGGCCCATAAATCAAAACCGTTTCCAAAGTGCAATGCGAATTGTCAAAGCGATGTTTCGGCCCCGGGAGCGCCGAAATCATGTCCAATTCGGCGTCTATCCCTGTTCTTCACTCGCTTGCGCGACACGCCGCGGCGGCAATTACGTCCGCCCGGCAAGGAATCGGGCGACTTGCTGCCGGAAACGCCCGGCCGCCCGCCTCGAACTCTCCCGGTCCGGAGGAATCGCCGCATTGTGATTTTCGAACATTTCCGTTATGGGACCGCACAACGACCTTTCACTGCGCTCGCGTAGCGCCAACAACGAGACAATTGAAATGAACCGTCGCCGCCGTATCTACGAAGGCAAGGCCAAGATCCTGTACGAGGGCCCGGAGCCCGGCACGCTGATCCAGTTCTTCAAGGACGATGCCACCGCCTTCAACAAGAAGAAGCATGATGTCATCGACGGCAAGGGTGTGCTGAACAACCGTATTTCCGAATACGTCTTCACCCACCTCAACAAGATCGGGATTCCGACCCACTTCATCCGCCGCCTGAACATGCGCGAGCAGCTCATCAAGGAAGTGGAGATGATCCCGCTCGAGGTGGTGGTGCGCAATGTCGCCGCCGGGTCGCTTTCGACGCGCCTTGGAATCGACGAGGGCACCGTCCTTCCCCGCTCGATCATCGAGTTCTACTACAAGTCCGACGCGCTCAACGACCCGATGGTCTCCGAAGAGCACATCACCGCGTTCGGCTGGGCGAACCCCGCGGAACTCGACGACATCATGGCGCTCGCGATCCGCGTGAACGACTTCCTCAGCGGTCTCTTCCTGGGCGTCGGAATCCAGCTGGTCGATTTCAAGATCGAATGCGGCCGCCTCTATGAAGGCGACATGATGCGGATCATCCTGGCCGACGAGATCTCTCCGGACAGCTGCCGCCTCTGGGACATCGAGACCAAGGAAAAGATGGACAAGGACCGGTTCAGGCGGGATCTCGGCGGACTCGTCGAAGCCTATTCCGAAGTCGCGCGCCGGCTCGGCATCATCAATGAAAATGAACCGATCCGCGGCACCGGCCCGGTTCTGGTGAAGTAACCGACGAGGGGTAGAAGTGATCAAGGCACGGGTAACGGTTACGTTGAAGAACGGGGTTCTCGATCCGCAGGGCAAGGCGATCGAGGGCGCGCTTTCGAGCCTCGCCTTCGACGGCGTCGGTCATGTCAGGCAGGGCAAGGTGTTCGATATCGAGCTTTCCGGCTCCGACCGCACCAAGGCTGAGGCCGACCTCAAGGACATGTGCGAAAAGCTGCTGGCGAACACCGTCATCGAGAACTACAGTATTTCTCTCGACTGAGAATGGCCGCCCGGGCCGGGATCGCCGGGGAATTGATGCCCAACGCCGGAGCGGCTGAAGGCATTGATGTCCGACCGGGAAGCTCGGACCGAGCAAATCGATGACGCGGCGCGTCCGCGATATCTCGACGACCCTTGCCAGCCCCCGGGTCTGGCCCGGATCGAAAATCGTTCGGAGTTGCATGAACTCCGGGAAGACCAAGCAAGGTTTGAGCCGCACCCATGAAATCAGCCGTCGTCCAACTCCCCGGTCTCAACCGCGATCGCGACATGATCGATGCCCTGACCAAGATCTCCGGTCAGGCTCCGATTACGGTATGGCAGACCGAGACCAGCATTCCCGATGTCGACCTCATCGTCATCCCGGGCGGCTTTTCCTACGGCGACTACCTGCGTTGCGGGGCGATCGCCGCCCGCATGCCGGTCATGCAGGCCATTCGCGAAAAGGCGGAAAAGGGCGTCAGGGTCCTGGGCGTCTGCAACGGCTTCCAGATCCTCGTTGAGGCCGGCCTGCTGCCGGGCGCACTGATGCGCAACAACTCGCTTCGCTTCGTCTGCAAGGAAGTGCTGCTCGAGGTCGTGAACGCCGATACCGCCTTCACGCGCGCCTACGAGGAAGGCCAGGTCATCCGCTGCCCCGTCGCCCACCATGACGGCAATTATTTCGTCGACGAGACGACGCTGGTGCGCATGCAGGACAACAGGCAGATCGTCTTCCGGTATGCCGCCGGCACCAACCCCAACGGCTCGCTCGGCGACATCGCCGGCGTCGTCAATGCGCAGGGCAACGTGCTCGGCATGATGCCGCATCCGGAAAACCTGATCGAATCCGCACACGGCGG
>JAEZHO010000228.1 GCA_023416545.1 Pseudomonadota bacterium | reverse complement strand
GTCTCGGCGACGACCGCAGCCTTGCCGGCGGCCTTGGCCTTGGCGATCTTCACCTTGGCGGCACTCGCCTTCGTCTGGTCGGCCTTGCGCAGCACGGGTCTGGCGGGCGCAGGCTCGGCGGCTGGATCTCCGAGAGGAGCCGAAGCCAGCGGGCCCGGCTCAGCCAGGGTCGCCTGCGGCAAGGGTTGGGGCAGCGACCGGGGACGGGCGGCGGGCGGCGAGCCGTCCTCCCCTCCCCGCAGCTTGCGCGACAGGATGAAGCGGGCGAAGGCGACGGTCGCGAGGAAGCCGACGAGACCGAGCGAAATGGCGATGTCGATATAGAGCGTGTAGCCGGTGCGGATGGCGATCAGCGCGATGAAGCCCATGACGATGCCGACCAGCATGTCGAGGGCGATGACCCGGTCCGGCAGCGTCGGCCCCTTGATGACGCGCCACGCGGTGAGCAGGAAGGAAATCCCGAGAACGATAAGGCCGGCATGGACGGCGAACTGGGTGATGGACTGGCCCGTCATCGGCGGAAGGTCTCCAGTATCTTGCGTTCGAAGCCGTCGGCGATGTCGCGACGCGTGGCTTCCGGATCGGCGCAGTCGATCGCATGGACATAGAGGGTCTTGCGGTCGGCGGAGACGTCGACGGACAGCGTGCCGGGGGTCAGCGTGATCAGGTTGGCGAGGAGGGTGATCTCGAAGTCGCGCGTCACCGTCAGCGGAAAGGCGAAGATGCCCGGCTTCAGCTCCAGCCGCGGGCTGAACACCATGACGGCGACCTTGTAGGCCGAAAGCGCCAGTTCCTTGAGGAAGAGGACGAGGAGCGAGAGGCCGGAGCGGACGCGCTTCCAGTAGTCCTTCTCCTTCATCTCTCCCCGCACGATCCACAGCGCGGCGGCCGACAGGAAGAAGCCGAAGACGAGGTTGAGCACGGTGGCGCTGCCGGTGACGGCGACCCACACGAAGGCGAAGAGCAGGTTGAGGGCAAAGATCGTCATTCAGCACCTCCCGCCGGGAAGACCGACTCGATGTAGGCGGCCGGATCGGCGAGGCCTGCGGCCGCGCCCTGGGTGAGGCTCACCGGGACCTCCGGAAAGACGCCGAAGAAGAACAGCAGGGCGACTAGGCCGGCAAGCGGCGCCGTGCGCTGCCAGACCCCCGGCGAGGACGGAACCTCGAGCACGCTCTCCACGGGGCGCGGACGCCAGAAGGCGAGCAGGAAGACGCGACCCAGCGCGAGCGTCAGCAGGAAGGCGGAGACGAGGATCGCCGCCGAAAGCCACCAGGCGCCGATGTCGAGCGCGGCCTTCAGGAGCACGATCTTCGGCCACAGGCCCGAGAAGGGCGGAAGGCCGGCGGCCGCGAAGAAGACGACGAAGGCGGCGGCGGCGAGCCAGGGCGCCTGGCGGTAGATGCCGCCCAGCGTCTGCAACGACCAGGAACCGCCGACGCGGGCCGCCTCGCCGACGAGAAGATAGAGCGCCGTCATCGCGATGATCGAGTGCAGGGCGTAGAGGATGGCGCCGCCGGTGCCGGCCGTGCCGCCGATGGCGATCCCGGCCATGACATTGCCGATGCCGGCGATGACGGCAAAGCCCGCCATGCGCCTCAGGTCGTTCTGGGCGAGCGCGCCCACCGCCCCGACGATCATCGTCAGCGCGGCCGAGACGGCGATGACGAGGCTGAGTTCCTCGCGCTGCAGCGGGAACAGCATGACCATGACGCGGATCATCGCGTAGACGCCGACCTTGGTGAGAAGGCCGCCGAAGAGCGCCGCCACGACGATGCGGGGGGTGTGGTAGGAGGCCGGCAACCAGAAATTCACCGGGAAGGCCGCCGCCTTCATGGCGAAGGCGAGGATGAACAGCGCGCTCAGCGTGACCAGCGGCGCCGTGCCGGCGTGGGCGCCGGCCTGGCGGGCGATATCGGCCATGTTGAGCGTGCCGAAGATCGCGTAGAGATAGCCGACCGAGATCAGGAAGAGCGTGGTCGCCATCAGGTTGAGGATCGCGTATTTCAGCGCGCCGTCGATCTGCCGGCGTTCCGAACCGAGGATCAAAAGGCCGAAGGACGAGATCAGCAGGATTTCGAACCAGACATAGAGGTTGAAGATGTCGCCGGTCAGGAAGGCGCCGGTCACGCCGGCCATCAGCATCATCAGCAGCGGGAAGAACCCGTAGCGGCGGCCCGTCGAATCGATGTCGCGCAGCGCGTATATGCCGGCCGCGAGCGCCACCAGCGCCGAGACGAAGGCCATCAGCGCGCCCAGAAGATCGGCGGTGAAGGAGATGCCGAAGGGCGGCAGCCAGCGGCCGGCCGTCATGGTGAACGGCCCGTGATGGGCGACGCGCCAGAGCAGCATGGCGTCCAGCAGGACGAGGGCGACCAGACCCAGAATGGCGATCCAGCCATGCAGGTTCACCCTGTGGCGCACCATGACCAGGATGGCGCCAAGCCCGATCATCAGGCCCATGGGGGCGATGACCAGCCAGTCGGCAAGCGGCGTCGGCGCCATGATGAGCGCAGCGGAAAGATCAATCGGGGCAGTCGTCGGGGCAGCCATCGCGTCAGCCTATCCTGTCAGTAACCGAGCGGCGGGAGCGGCTCGTTCTCCGGTTCGGCAAGCCGCATCTCGTCGGTATTGTCGGTGCCAAGCTCCTGGTAGCCGCGATAGGTGAGCACGAGCAGGAAGCAGAAGAAGGAGAAGGAAATGACGATGGCCGTCAGGATCAGCGCCTGCGGCAGCGGGTTCGCCGTCGTCATCGGCAGGACGTCGGTCCCCGGCAGGATGATCGGCGGCACTTCCCGGGTGATCCGGCCGGCGGTGAAGAGAAGAAGGTTCACCGCGTTGCCGAAGATGGCGATGCCAAGCAGGATGCGGACGCTGTACTTGGACTGCATGAGGTAGATGGCGGCGGAGAAGAAGACGCCGATCAGGATCGCAAAGATCGCTTCCATCAGTCGGTCTCCCTTTCCTCGAGCGCGAGCGCGATCGACGAGATGGCGCCCACGACCACGAAATAGACCCCGACGTCGAAGGAGATGACGGTGGCGAGCGGAACCTCCACGCCGAACAGGCTCGGATAGATCCACAGGCCCGTCATGAAGGGCATGTCGACGAAGAGCGACAGGAAGCCGGAGAGCGTCGCGATCAGCAGTCCGAAGCCGGCGAGCGCCAGCGGGTGGAAGTAGATCGCCCGCCGCACGGCCGACACACCGTAGGCGATGCCGTAGATGGCGAGCGCGGACGCGGCGATCAGTCCGCCGATGAAGCCGCCGCCCGGCTCGTTATGGCCGCGCAGGAGCACGAAGATGGAGAAGACCAGCATCAGGGCGGTGATCGGCGGCGCGACGGTGCGCAGGATGATCGTGTTCATGGACGTTCCCCCTCCCCGGCGGTTCGGTCGGCCGTGCCCGTCGTATCCGGAAGCGTGTTGCGCACCCGCACGCGGATGAGCGCCAGGACGGCAAGGCCGGTGATCATCACGACGGAGATTTCGCCGAGCGTATCGGTGCCGCGGAAATCGACAATGATGACGTTAACGACATTGGCGCCGTGGGCGATGATCTTGGAATAGGCGTTGAAGAATTCGGTGAGCGCGGTGTTGAACGGAAGCTGCGTCACCTTGATCAGCAGCAGCGTGAAGCCGAGGCCGCAGGCGATGGCGATCACCGCGTCGAGGAGCATCTGCCAGAAGGGGCGATGATCGCGCGGCGAAAGCCTTAGCCTCGTCATGACCAGCGCCAGGATGACGACCGACAGGGTTTCCACCATGAACTGGGTGAAGGAGAGGTCGGCCGCCCCGAAGAGCAGGAAGATGACGGCGACCGCAAAGCCCTGAATGCCGAGCGAGACGATCGCGGTCAGGCGGTCGCTGGCGCGCAGCACCGCAAAGACACCGACCAGAGCCAGGATGAAGAAGGTCCATTCCTGGAAGAGGACGCCGGTCGGCCATGCGGGCATGTCCGGCAGTTCGCCGTAGACGATGGCAGGCACCAGCAGGGCTGCCGCCACGAGGATGAAGCTGACGGTGATGTAGATCTCGAGCCGGCCGGGCTGGATGACGCGGGTGATCGCGACGGAAAGGCGGACGAGGCCGGAGACGACGTGGTCGAAGCCGCGATCCGGGCCGCTGCCGATGGCGGCGAGCAGGCGCACCATCATGTCGCGGGCGAGATCGAGCTTGCGGTAGATGAGGATGCCGAGCACGACGGTGACGACCGAGAGCAGGAGCGGCACGCCGAAATGCGGGATCGTCGAGATCTCGACCATGCGCGGCTCGCCGGCGACGGCGCTTGCCATGGGGGTCGAGATGAAGCGGTGGGCGACGCCGGACAGGATGCCGCCGAGAAGGCCGAGGGCTGCGAGCAGCGCCGGGCCGATCCACATGAGGAGCGGTCCCTCATGCGCATGCTTCGGCGTTTCCACATGCGGCCCGAGGAAGGGCTTCAGCGCCACGGCGAAGGCGACCGCGAACATCAGGGCGTTGGCGACGATCGCCACCAGCGTGAAGACGATCGAACGGATGTCGCCATGGGCGAGCGCGTAGTAGATCTCCTCCTTGGCGAGGAAGCCGATGAAGAGCGGCACGCCGCCCATCGACAGCGCGGCGAGAAGGGCCGCCGCGAAGGTGATCGGCATTGCGTTCCTCAGCCCGCCGAGCTTCGTCACGTCACGGGTGCCCGCTTCGTGGTCTACGAGGCCCGCCACCATGAAGAGGGCGCCCTTGAAGAGCGAGTGGGCCACGAGATAGAGGACCGCCGCCTCCACCGCATGCGGGGTGTCGAAGCCGGTCAGCATGACGAGCAGGCCGAGCGAGGCCATGGTCGTATAGGCGAGCATCAGCTTGAGGTCGGTCTGGCGGATCGCCAGCAGCGTGCCCGCGACCAGCGTGACCCCGCCGAAGAAGGGCAGCAGGATTTCCCAGGCGGCCGTGCCACCCATGACCGGGTTCAGCCGCATCAGGAGATAGACGCCGGCCTTCACCATGGTGGCGGAGTGCAGGTATGCGGAAACCGGGGTCGGGGCTTCCATGGCGTTCGGAAGCCAGAAGTGGAACGGGAACTGCGCCGACTTGGTGAAGGCGCCGCCGAGCAGGAGAAGCAGGGCCGCCAGGTAGAACGGGCTGTTGCGCAGGGTATCGTCGACGTTGACGAGAAGCGACAGCTGGGTGACGCCCGTCATGTTCCACAGGAAGATCAGGCCGGCGAGCAGCGACAGGCCGCCGATCCCGGTGACCACCAGCGCCTGCAGCGCGGCACGGCGCGCGGCTTCCCGCTCGTGATCGAAGCCGATCAGCAGGAAGGAGGTGAGCGAGGTCAGTTCCCAGTAGACGAAGAGCATCAGGAAGCTGTCGGAAACGACCAGTCCGAGCATCGCGCCCATGAACAGAAGGATGAAGCAGAGGAAGCGCCCCTGCTGCGGATGGCCCTTCATGTAGCCGCCGGAATAGAGCACGATCAGCGTGCCGATGCCGGTGATCAGCAGCGCGAAGGTGAGCGACAGGCCGTCGAGGAACCAGGAGAAGGAGAGATTGAGGCTGGGAACCCAGGCATAGCCGCCGGTGACGACGCCGCCATCGGCTATCTCGGGCAGGTATGTCAGGAAGTGGAGGAAGGCGAAGAAGGGCGCCAGCGCGAGCACCCAGGATGCCGTGTGACCCAGCCTGCCCACCGCAGCCGGCGCGAGAATGGCGGCCATGAATGGCAGCAGCAGACAAAAGAACGTCAATGCCGTCGGATCGGCCATTTCGTCTCCCGTTATTCGCGGATCGCCCCCCAGCGGACGTAAGCCTTAACCCCCTTAGGACAAAGAATCCCCTGTCTCAAGACATTAACGGCATACCCACAGTTAGTTGAGGCTTTTACCAACGGTCGATGCAACCTATCTTTAGTCGAAGAAAGGTGCACCCCATGACAGAGACGACGACACCGCGGATGAACAAGACCGAGGCCGAGTGGCGCGAGCAACTGACCCCGGAGCAATACCGGATCCTGCGCGAGCACGGCACCGAGCGGCCGTTTACCGGGCCCTACTGGGACAGTACCGAGAAGGGCCTCTACCGTTGCGCGGCCTGCGACGAGCCGCTCTTCGTGTCCGACACGAAGTTCGACGCCGGCTGCGGCTGGCCGAGCTATTTCGAGCCGGTGAAGCCGGGCGCCGTGACGGAGCATCGCGACGTTTCCTACGGAATGGTGCGCACGGAGGTGCGTTGCGCCAATTGCGGCGGCCATCTCGGCCACGTCTTCCCGGACGGCCCGCCGCCGACCGGTCTGCGCTACTGCATCAACGGCCACTCGATGGTGTTCGAGCCGATCGAGTAACAGGCGCATTTTCCGGGGCCCGCGATGGCACATTGCGGGCCGACCGGCGTTAGAGGCGATGTCCAGGGAAGGATATGCCGATGACGCAGGAGCTTTACATCGTCGCCACCACGCTGACGCTCTACGCGATCGCGGTGGCGAGCCCCGGCCCCAACTTCGCGCTGGTCTCGCGGCTCGCCATCTCCGGCTCCCGCCGGGCGGCGACGTCGGCGACCTTCGGGCTCGCGCTGGCGGCAACCTTGTATGCCGTGCTGACGATGACGGGGCTTGCGCTGGTCCTGTCGCAGATCGGCTGGCTCGCCACCCTCATCCAGATCGCCGGCGGCTGCTACCTCGTCTATCTCGGCCTGAAGGCCTGGTTCGCCAGGGCACCGCTTGCCGCCGGGAACGGGGATCCGGGCTCGCCCGGCGCGGAAATGGCCCGCGGGTTTCGCATGGGGATCATCGTCAACCTGTCGAACCCCAAGGTGATCACCTTCTTCGTCAGCCTCTACGCGGTGACCGTCCCGTCGGACACGGCGCTCTGGGCGAAGCTCGCAATCCTTGCGGGCGGCTTCATGCTCGAGATCCTCTGGTACGGGATGGTGATCCTTCTCCTGTCGACGGCGCCCGCCAGGCGCAGCTATCAGCGCTTCGGCCGCTGGATCGAGCGGTTGATCGGGACGGCGCTGGCCGCCTTCGGCGTGCGGCTTTTGGCGGAAAAGCTCTGAACCGCGCGAGACCGCCGAAAATACCCCGTCATTTAAGGGGTATTTCCGCGACCTCCTTGGAAGACCCGCGAGATCAGCCGCGCGCCTCCTCCCAGTGCGGATAGGTGACGTAGGCGGTGACGGCCCCCTCCTCCAGCGAGCGGATGGTGATCGCCTCCCCTTTCGGCATGTAGACG
>JAEZHO010000157.1 GCA_023416545.1 Pseudomonadota bacterium | reverse complement strand
CACCGTCTCGCACCTCGGCTACATCAAGCGCGTGCCGCTGACGACCTACCGGGCGCAGCGCCGCGGCGGCAAGGGGCGCTCCGGAATGGCGACCCGCGACGAGGATTTCGTCACCCGGCTGTTCGTTGCCAACACCCACACGCCGGTGCTGTTCTTCTCCTCGCGCGGCATCGTCTACAAGGAGAAGGTCTGGCGCCTGCCGATCGGCACGCCGACGTCACGCGGCAAGGCCCTCATCAACATGCTGCCGCTGGAGCCCGGCGAACGCATCACCACCATCATGCCGCTGCCTGAAGACGAGGCGACATGGGACAATCTGGACGTCATGTTCTCGACGACGCGCGGAACCGTGCGCCGCAACAAGCTGTCCGATTTCGTCCAGGTCAACCGCAACGGCAAGATCGCGATGAAGCTGGACGAGGAGGGCGATGAGATTCTCTCCGTCGAGACCTGCACCGATCGTGACGACGTGCTGCTGACGACCGCGCTCGGCCAGTGCATCCGCTTCCCGGTGGACAGCGTCCGCGTCTTTGCGGGCCGCAATTCCATCGGCGTGCGCGGCATCACGCTGCAGCCGGGCGATCGGATCATCTCGATGACGATCGTCGGCCATGTGGATGCCGAGCCGTGGGAGCGCGCAGCTTACCTGAAGCGGTCTGCCGCCGAACGTCGCGCAATGGGCGTCGATGAAGAGGATATCGCTCTCGTCGGCGAGGATGTCGGGGCCGAAGGCGAGCTTTCCGAGGAGCGCTACCAGGAACTGAGGGCGCGCGAGCAGTTCGTCCTCACTGTTTCGGAGCGTGGCTTCGGCAAGCGCTCCTCCTCCTACGACTTCCGCACATCGGGTCGAGGCGGCAAGGGCATCCGGGCCACGGATACCTCCCGCACGAGCGAAATCGGGCATCTGGTGGCCGCTTTCCCGATCGAGGATGCCGACCAGATCATGCTCGTATCCAACGGTGGCGTCCTGATCCGCGTCCCGGTTGACGGCATTCGCATCGCCAGCCGCGCCACCAAGGGCGTGACCATCTTCTCCACCGCGAAGGATGAACGCGTGGTTTCGGTCGAGCGCATCAGCGAGCCTGAAGGCGACGACGAGGCAGGCGAGGGCGGTCCCGACGAGAACGTCGTGGATGCCGGCGATCCGGACGCCTCTGCTGCTGGCGAGGCTCCGCCCGAAACGGATGCCGAATAGGCCGAAAACAAAAAAATAAGCCGGGCAAAATGCCCGGCTTATTTTTTGGCTGCAGGACCAGAGACATTGTCCGGTGGTGCAGTCCGCTACTGGAAATCCAGAAAAGTCCTGTAGTCCCCGACTAGAACGTGACCCTACGGGCTGCGAAGGCCTTCATCTCTTCTCGTTCGCGGCGAAGTTCGGTGATCGTCGAGGCGACCGATGCCACGAACATGATACTGATCAAACCCGCCAATACCGTCAACGTCGCGAACATAATCTGCCTCTTTTGTCAGTACCGCCTAGTAGAACGAGATATCGTTGTAACGTCCCGTCATCTGCGGATAGTCCAGATCGCTCCACTGCGAACGATCCTGATAAAGGGTCACCGTGGCCGTGAGCATCGCGGCGATCATTGCTGTCCAGACCATGTTGATCATTGAGATCTTGTCCAGCACGATCGGCTTCCTTCTCTCGATCATCTCAGTTGTCCTTCTTGCCAGCCAGAACGCTCATTGCGCGACCTGGTTCCAAATTGCATGGAGAAGCTCAAGGTTGGCTTCCCCGGTTCGGTCTCCCACCCACTGGCTGCAAGAAAGCATGTTAGCAATGAAACGCGCTTGAATGGTCCGTTCATCTGGCGTTCATCTTCGCCATCTTGCAGCGCCCGGGCTTCCATGACAAAAGGCGACAAACCGTGTGAGGCTTGATGGCGACCGCATTCTATCCCGGATCATTCGACCCGATGACGAACGGACATCTCGACGTCCTGGTGCAGGCGTTGCAGGTTGCGGAAAAGGTGGTGGTCGGGATCGGCATCCACCCCGGCAAGGCGCCGCTCTTCACCTTCGGGGAGAGGGCGGAACTCATCAGGGCTTCGGTTACCGAGGCGCTTCCGTCCGCAGCCGGCGAAATCGAGGTGGTCTCGTTCGACAACCTGGTCGTGGATGCAGCCCGCGCCCATGGCGCGACCCTGCTCATCCGGGGACTGCGGGACGGCACGGACCTCGACTACGAAATGCAGATGGCCGGCATGAACCGTCAGATGGCACCCGACGTCCAGACGGTATTTCTGCCTGCGGGCGTGGCGTCGCGGCCTATTACGGCCACATTGGTACGTCAGATCGCCGCAATGGGCGGTGACGTCGGTGCCTTCGTTCCGGCTCCGGTGCTCGCCGCCATGCGTATCAAGCTGAACCGCTGACCTCTCATCGTGGAGAACACATGAAACTTCTTCGTCTCGCCCTTGCCGGTGCCCTCGCGTTCGCCTCCGTCGCCATGCCGGCGCTTGCCGCAGAGGACGACTACCTGACGATCGAACTCAAGGACGGCCCGGTGGTCGTCGAGTTGCTGCCGGACGCGGCTCCCAAGCATGTCGCGCGTCTCAAGGAACTCGCCTCGAAGGGCGAATACGACAACGTCGCCTTTCATCGGGTGATCGAAGGCTTCATGGCCCAGACCGGCGATGTCGAGTTCGGCGACATGGAGGACGGCTTCAATCCCGGTCGCGCAGGCACCGGCGGCTCCGACCTGCCCGATCTTCCCGCCGAGTTCTCCGACATCCCGTTCGAACGCGGGACGGTCGGGATGGCGCGTTCGCAGGATCCCGATTCCGCCAATTCGCAGTTCTTCATCATGTTCGACGAAGGCTCCTTCCTCAACGGCCAGTACACGGTGGTCGGCAAGGTCGTCTCGGGCATGGAGAACGTCGACAAGATCAAGCGCGGCGAGGGCGGCAACGGCGAGGTCTCCGATCCCGACCGGATGGTGAAGGTCACCGTCGGCCGACAGTAACGGACGCCGAAAAGCGTCAAAATCGAGTAATGAAGGAGAAGCACATGGCCGAGATCAAGGATCCGGAAAACACGCTCATCATGGAAACGACGAAGGGCAGGGTCGTGATCTCGCTGATGCCCGATCTCGCTCCCGGCCACGTGGCCCGGATCAAGGAACTCGCCCGTGAACACGCCTATGATGGCGTGGTCTTCCACCGCGTCATCGCCGATTTCATGGCGCAGACCGGCGACGTGCAGTACGGCAAGAAGGGCGGCGCGAGCTTCAACCCCGGGCGCGCCGGCATGGGCGGCTCCGACAAGCCGGACCTCAAGGCAGAATTCTCGGCGGTCCCGCATGTGCGCGGCACCTGCTCGATGGCGCGTTCGCAGAACCCGAACTCGGCCAATTCCCAGTTCTTCATCTGCTTCGCCGACGCACCCTGGCTCAACAAGCAATACACCGTCTGGGGCCAGGTGATCGAGGGCATGGATCATATCGACGAGATCAAGAAGGGCGAGCCGGTCCAGGATCCCGATTCGATCATCAGCCTTAGGGTCGCCGCCGACGTGGCTGCCTGATCGGCGCGATATGTGAAATACTGCGCCCCGGTACGCCGGGGCGTTTTTCGTTTCCGACTACATCCCGGCGAGGCGAGGGCAGGCGAAACATGACGGGCCTACTTTGGAGCATCCTCGGTATCGTCGCAGGGGCCTGCATTGCGGTCCAGGCGCCGATCAACGCGCAGCTTGGACGGATGCTCGGGATGCCGCTCGCGGCCGCCATGGTCTCGTTTGCCGCCGGTGCGGTCGTCCTCTTGCTGGCGGTGATGGCCTTCGCCCGCTTTCAGGGCATCGCCCCCGACTGGCATGCGCCCGCTCCCTGGCTGTATTTCGCCGGTGGCTGCCTCGGAAGCGTCTATGTCACCGCCGCAATCCTGCTGACGCCGCGAATTGGCGCGGCCGCCGTCATGGCTTTCTCCGTCGCAGGCCAATTAACGGCCGGTCTCCTCATTGACCGCATCGGGTTCATGGGTGTAGCCGTGCGCGAACTGACGGCCGGACGGATAGTGGGAGCACTGCTGCTCTGCGCCGGTGTCGTGATGATCCGAATGTTCTGAACTGATGCGCGTAGACCTTTTCGATTTCGCCCTCCCGGAAGAAAACATCGCCTTGCGACCGGTAAGCCCGCGCGACGCCGCGCGCATGCTCGTCGTGCGACCCGACGGCGCGCCGGTCCTTTCCGACATGACGGTCCGTGACCTGCCGTCCCTCCTGCGCCCCGGCGACGCCCTGGTATTCAACGACACGAAGGTCATCCCGGCGCAGCTCGAAGGGCAGCGCCTGCGAGAAGGCGCGAGCGAACTGCCGGTTTCCGCCACCTTGCACATGCGCGCGGGCCCGGAACGCTGGAAGGCGTTTGCGAGGCCGGGCAAGCGGATCAAGGTCGGGGACCGCATCATCTTCGGCCATGGCGGCGACGCCTGTCTGCTGGGAACGCTCAACGCGACCGTCGAGGCAAAGGGAGAGGGGGGCGAGATCACGCTCCTGTTCGACCTGTCGGGCCCGGCGCTGGACGAGGCGATCATGGCGGCCGGGCACATTCCGCTGCCCCCCTATATCGCCGACAAGCGACCCGAGGACGAGCGGGACCGGGAAGACTACCAGACGATCTATGCCCGCGAGCGAGGCGCTGTCGCTGCTCCCACGGCCGGCCTGCATTTCACGCCGGAGCTCTTCGCGTCGCTCGACCAGGCGGGGATTGAGCGCCACTTCGTGACCCTGCATGTCGGTGCCGGCACATTCCTGCCGGTGAAGGCGGACGACACCAGCGACCACCGGATGCATTCCGAGATCGGCCACGTCAGCGCCGAGACCGCGGCTCGACTGAACGCGGTCAGGCAACGGGGAGGGCGGATCGTCAGCGTCGGCACCACGTCACTGCGCCTCCTCGAGAGCGCCAGTTCAGAGGACGGAACGATCAACGCCTGGAGCGGCGCCACGGACATCTTCATCACGCCGGGATATGCGTTCAAGGCGGTGGACATCCTGATGACCAACTTCCACCTGCCGAAGTCGACGCTCTTCATGCTCGTCTCGGCCTTCAGCGGCATCGAGACGACGCGGAACGCCTACGAGCACGCCATCCGCACCG
>JAEZHO010000133.1 GCA_023416545.1 Pseudomonadota bacterium | reverse complement strand
TGCTCGGGATGACTGGAGAGCGCATTCGCGATCATGCTGTTCCAAGTGTCGGGATTGGCATTCTTGCCGCGATATCCGCAGACGATCAGCCGGTCGGCGGCGCGTGTCATGCCGACATAGAGGAGCCGCCGGTACTCCTCTTCCGTGCCTTGCCGCAGCCGCTCGTCGTCGGCGATCGTGATCGCGTTGGAGAGCGTCGCTGTCGGGACCCATGCCGGGATTTCCAGCCCGTTGCGCGGCAGGAGCCGCAGCTTGGGCACATGTGACGAGATGAAGGCCTTCGATCCGCTGTCGACCAGGAAGACGATCGGCGCCTCGAGCCCCTTTGAGGCGTGGACGGTCATGATCCGGACCTCGTTGCGCCCGCTGTCCTGTTCGCGCTTGATCTCCGGCGATTCGATCTCGAGCGTCGAGACGAAGGACTGCAGGCCCGGCAGGCCCTTGCCCTCGTGGTCCAGCGCGAAGGTCAGGAATTCGTCGAGGATGTCGCCGGCCTCGGTCCCCAGCCGGCCCAGGAACTGGAGCCGTCCCCCCAGTTGTCCGAGCACCCTGGCGTAGAGATCGTGCGGGCTCATCTGCCGTGACATCGCGAGAAGCTGCCCCAGCTTGTCGGTCGGGCCGCGGAACCGCAGCGGCTGCTCCTCCGCAAGACGGTGGATGTGCTCCCAGGCGCTGGTCCTCTCCGGCCGCAGGGCCGCCACCTCGAAAACGCCCTCTTCCGACAGATTGAAAAGAGGGCTCTTGAGCACCGCGCTCAGCGACAGGTCGTCCTGCGGGAGAACGAGGAAACGTCCGAGCGCGAGGAGGTCCTGCACCGCGATGTGGCTCGTCAGGCGAAGCCGGTCGGCGCCGGCAACGGGAATATTGCCGCGTCGCTTCAGCGCGCGTGTCAGCGCGTTCACGAAGGCGTCGCGCTTTCGAACCAGGACGAGCACGTCTCCCGGTTCGATCGCCCGCTCGATGCCTTTCTCGATGATCGTCTCGCGCCCGATCATCTCGCCGATCGAATGGGCGATACGCGACGCAAGGATCGCCGACGGAGCCTTGTCCGGCGTCGCATCGAACGGTGCGGTCCAGTCCTCGCCCGTATCGACGACCTCCGGCACCACCACGTCCCAGAGGTCGACGGCGCCGGGATGGCCGATCCGGTTCGAGCGGTGGACGATCGGTTCGTCGTCGAATGTCAGGCCCCGGGCATTTTCCGGCAGCGAGAAGACCTGGTCAACCGCTGCAAGGACATCCGCGGTGGAGCGGAAGGAGAGCGGCAGGCGTACCGGATGGAAGACCTGGCCGCTCGCTTCCACGTCCTGCCGTGTCCGGATGCGTTCGGCGGCGAACCGCTCCGGCCTTGCGCCCTGGAAGGAATAGATGGACTGCTTCTCGTCGCCGACCGCGAAGATCGTCCGCCTCGTCGTCCTGGCGCTGCTGCCGGAATAGAAATCCTCCGCCAGCGACTTGATGACCTGCCACTGCACGGGACTGGTATCCTGCGCCTCGTCGACCAGGATGTGGTCGATCCCCTGGTCCAGCTTGTAATGCACCCAGGCTCCGACGCCGTCCCGTGTCAGGAGGTCCGCCGTGCGGGCGATGAGGTCCTCGAAATCGAGCAGGCTGCGCTGCTTCTTCAGGTCCTCGTAGTCGTCGTTCAGCCGTTCGGCGAGTACGAGCGCGGCAGCCGTTGCCCTCGCCATGCGGATGGTGCGCAGGCGATCCCGGCAGGCGAGCACGTGGTTGCGGGCGAGATCTATGGCGTCGGCAAGAGCCGGTGCCGCGTCCAGCATCTTCTTCGCCACCAGCGAACTGTCCGCCTTCGGCTTCCCCTCCCGGGTCAGGAAGAGACCGTCGAGGATCTGGTGGAGGCGGTCGGGATCGGTCTCCTTCTGGCAGACCCGCAATCCGTAGGCGACCTCCTGGACCTTGGATCCACCCTTTTCGTCGGCCAGTTGCAGATAGGTCGCCAGGGTCCCGCCCGACAGGCCGGGCAGCGGCCAGTATTCGGCCGCGACGCTCGATTCGGTGGCGCCCTCCGGCAGGCCGAAGGCCTCGCGCAGGATGCGATCCACGCCTCCGTGCCGGGCGGCATGGGCGAGAAAATGGCGGATCGCCGTGCGCCGCGCGACGATCTCGCCGAGCATGTTTTCCAGCCCGAACTCGTCGCCGAGGTCCAGAACATGGGCGAACGCCTCGGCAAGCACGGGGTCGTCCTCGGCCGATGTCGCGGTCAGGAGCGAGCGGC
This sequence comes from Pseudomonadota bacterium, assembly GCA_023416545.1. GTDB lineage: Bacteria > Pseudomonadota > Alphaproteobacteria > Rhizobiales > Rhizobiaceae > Neorhizobium. Next base: position 866 of record JAEZHO010000133.1, on the reverse strand, counting down.
GCGCCTCGGCAAGCAGGGCGGAGGCGGCGCGGTCGTCCAGGACGGAGAAATGCCCGGCAACGTTCGCCTCCAGCGGAAACTGGTGGAGGAGGGCTTCACAGAAGGCGTGGATCGTCTGGATCTTCAGGCCGCCCGGCGTTTCGAGCGCCTTCGCAAACAGCCGCCGTGCCTCCGCGAGCTTGAAGAGGTCCGGCTCCGAACCTTCCACCGATGCGATGCGCTTCTTCAGTTCCGCGTCGTCGAGGACGGCCCACTCCGCCAGGCGCTGGAAGACGCGGTTCGACATCTCCGAGGCCGCCGCCTTCGTGTAGGTGAGGCATAGGATGGAGGAGGGGCGGCATCCGGATAGAAGCAGCCGGATCACCCGCTGGGTCAGCACATGCGTCTTCCCGGATCCGGCATTGGCCGAGACCCATGCGGAGCTTTCCGGATCGGAGGCGAGCGACTGCCGCATCGCCGTCCAGTCCAGCCAGTCGCCCGGGTCGTTACCATGGGGGAGGGCGTCATTCATCGGCGTCACCCTCCTCGGCATCCGCCGTCGACCATTCGGCAACACGCGCAAGATGATCGTAGTCGCCGCCGTAGTCGCTCTGCATGAAGGGCACCAGCCGCGACGCGAACCCGGTCCTGCCACTCCGCAGATGCGTCACGAACTTCGTCAGCTGTTCGATGGATTCCTCTGCGAGTTCGATCGCCGACTTGCCGTTCTTCTTGCCCTCGTTGTTGACGCATTCAGGCTTGAACCGGTCGCCCGGTTTCAGCCGCACATAGAGCAGCTCGTCGGCCTCCAGCGGGCCCAGCGCGCTGAACGCCCCGGCGCGAAGGGCGGCAGCCTCCAGCGCCAGCTGCGGGTCGAGAAGCGAGCG
>JAEZHO010000066.1 GCA_023416545.1 Pseudomonadota bacterium | reverse complement strand
GTTCGAAACCTCCAAGCGCGTCCAGCCTGCGGCACTGCTGCCGGTGCCGCTTGCGGCGCGTCTTGGCGTTCAACTGGGCGATCGTCTCGTCCATGGTCGCCTTGAGCGGGAGCTGGAACGAGCGGTCCGGGTGTTCCAGCGTCATCAGCGCATGGAAGGGATGCCGGATCCCCGCAGGTGAGGGGTGCAGGGTGTCGAGAAGAACGAGGTCGGCCTTCGGGGCGAGGACCCTGCCGAGGGCTGCGGCAAGCCGGCGTGTCGTCTCGTCGTCCGGCTCGGGGAAATCGGCGCTGAAGAGGCCGGTGTTCAGATTGTTGAACCTTCCGCCCGGGAACCGCGCGATCGTGAGGCCATATTCGCTCACCAGTTCGAGCGGCAGCAGCATCACCGTCCGGTCGCCGGCGCGTGCGCGAAGGATCAGCGGGGTTCGCCGGACTGCCTGCCACCATGCGCAGGCCCAGTCGAAGTCCTGGTTGAGGGAGTTCCGCGGCAGCTTGGCAAGGGCGCGCCATTCGCCTTCCGCTTCCGCCGGCGCATCGAGGATATCGAAGCGCAACGAAACGAGGTCGACCGGAGTGACCGGTTCGACGGGCGGCAGATTATCGACATGGCCGAGGGCCTGGAGGTTCCGACGCGACATCCCGTCACCTGCTTCTGACGACGACATGATAGTCCCGACCGATTGCGCCGGAGTTTACGAGATCCTCGACGGGCCCAAGCTTTGCGGAGCGTGGTTAACCGGGCGCAAAGACGCTCAGTCCTTCTTCCTGGCTCCGCCCGCCATCCACTTGATGATGAGCATTGCCGGCAGGATCCACAGGACGCCGGAGAACATGAAGTAGAGGAGGTGGACCCACCAGGGTTGGGTGGCGAGCGTCAGCGTGGCGATCGTGGTTGCAAGCAACGCATAGGTGATCACGAGGATGATGATCAGGATCGTTCCGATGAAGCTCCGCAGCCTTTGCGGCATTCTGTTCTCCCGAAAATCGGCGCGCTCACAGGCCCGCGACGGCATGCCGCAAAGCGCCGGGGCTTGTTTTGCATGGGTGCATGGGGCAAATCAACGACTTTGTTCGAGGCATTTTGACTGCCTTGCCCATCCCCGGGGAGTGACGATGTCGGCGGCAGACGTAACAGCAGTGGAAATCTACAGACGGACGCGCAAGCGCGACCGCGATCGCAGGATGGTTCGGATCTGGCTGGGCTTCGTGATCTTCACGCTGTTCTGCCTGGTCATCGTCGGCGGCGCCACGCGCCTGACCGATTCCGGCCTGTCTATCACCGAATGGAAGCCGATCCACGGCGCCATCCCGCCGCTCACCGTCGCCGAATGGCAGGAGGAGTTCGATCTCTACAAGCGCATCCCGCAATACCAGGAAATCAACAAGGGCATGTCGCTCGACGAGTTCAAGACGATCTTCTGGTGGGAGTGGGCGCATCGCTTCCTCGCCCGGGCGATCGGATTGGTCTTCGCGCTGCCGCTCGTTTATTTCTGGGCGACCGGCCGCATCGAGCGCCGGATACGCGGGCCGCTCCTCGGACTTCTGGCGCTCGGCGGCTTCCAGGGCTTCATCGGCTGGTGGATGGTATCGTCGGGGCTGAGCAAGCTCACCAGCGTGTCGCAGTACCGGCTCGCCGTCCACCTGACCATCGCCTGCCTGATCTTCGCCGCCTGCGTCTGGATCATGCGCGGACTTTCCGCCCATAGCGACGACCGCGCGCCCGCCGGACGCGGCAAGGCCGGGGCGGTCGCCGTTGCTATCCTCTGTATCGTGCAGATCTATCTCGGCGCGCTCGTCGCCGGCCTCGACGCCGGGCTCTCCTACAATACCTGGCCGCTGATGGACGGCGCCATCGTACCGGGCGGCCTCTTCATCCAGGAGCCGTGGTGGATCAACCTGTTCGAGAACCCGAAGACGGTTCAGTTCGTCCACCGCATCGGCGCCTATGTGCTGCTGGTGGTCGCTCTCTGGCATATGGCGACGATGCTGATGGATGCGCCCGGCACGACCCATGCCCGCCGCGCCGTCGTCCTGGTCGGCCTGATCCTCGTCCAGGCGGGGATCGGCATCGTGACGCTGCTGACCCAGGTCCATCTCCATACGGCGCTTGCCCACCAGGGCATGGCCCTGATCGTGCTGGGCTTTGCGGTGGCCCATTGGCGCGGCTTCGTCGGGGAATATCCGCGCGAAGTGACCGTGGAAGTCAGGTCCTGAAACGAGAAAAGGCCGCAAGCGCGGCCTTTTTGACATCCCGTTGCGGGGAAGGGCTGATCATGCCGAGAGCATGATGTCCATGTTCTGGACCGCAGCGCCCGAGGCGCCCTTGCCGAGATTGTCGAGGACGGCGACGAGGTTGACGTGGGCTCCACCGGTATTGCCGAAGACGAAAAGCTTCATCGTGTCCTTGCCGGCCAGTTCCTCGGGATCGATGCGGGAGATCGCATCGCTCTCCGCCAGGCCCACCACCTCCACCACGTCCTGCCCCGCATAGTGGGCGAGCAGCGCCTTGTGGATGCTTTCCCGCGTGAAGCCGTTCTTGAGGTCCTCCAGGAAGAGCGGGATCTGGACGATCATCCCCTGCGGGAAACGGCCGACCGAGGGGGTGAAGACCGGCGGGCGGTCGAGCAGGCCGTGCACCGTCATTTCCGGCACGTGCTTGTGCTTCAGGTTGAGGCCGTAGAGGAAATGGTTGGCGGCGATGGAATCCTCGCGGCCCGCATCCTCCATCTGGGCGATCATCTGCTTGCCGCCGCCCGTATAGCCGGATACGGCGTTGATGGTCACCGGATAGCCGTCCGGCAGGATGCCGGCAGCCCTGAGCGGCCGGATCAGGCCGATCGCGCCGGTCGGATAGCAGCCGGGATTGGCGACGAAGCGGGAATCCCGGATCCTGGCGCGCTGCCCCTTGTCCATCTCCGCAAACCCGTAGGCCCAGGCCGGATCGACGCGGTAGGCGGTGGACGTGTCGATGATCCGCACGCTGTCATTGCCCGAAAGCATGCCGACCGCTTCGCGGGAGGCGTCGTCGGGCAGACAGAGGATTGCGATGTCGGCGCTGTTGAGCAGGTCCTCGCGCATGGCTGCATTGCGCCGTTCCGCCTCCGGGATGGACAGGAGCTCGACATCGCGGCGGGCAGCCAGGCGCGTACGGATCTGCAGTCCGGTCGTGCCGTGTTCGCCATCGATGAAGATCTTCGCCATCTTGTCAGTCCTGTCTGTTGCGCTTTTCCTGCAGGCCGGTCGCCTCAACGCCCTTCGGCGATGCGCTCGGCCCTCAGTCCGAGCATATACATGGCGACCGTAGCCCCAGCAATGGCGGTGACGTCGGCATGGTCGTAGGCGGGCGCTACCTCGACCACGTCCGCGCCGCGGATGTCGAGCCCCTGCAACTTGCGCATGACGGAGAGGATCTTTGCCGTCGACGGCCCGCCGGCGACGGGCGTCCCGGTCCCGGGCGCGAAGGCGGGGTCGAAGCAGTCGATGTCGAAGGTGAGATAGGCCGGCGCGCCATCGGTCCGGGCAAGGATCGCCTCGGCAATCTCGGCCGTCGTCATCTCCTCGACCTCGTGGCCGTAGACGATGCGGATGCCGCAGTCTTCCGGTGCGTGGGTGCGAATTCCGACCTGGATCGAGCGGCTGGTGTCGATCAGCCCCTCGCGGGCGGCGCGGGCGACGAAGGAGCCGTGGTCGATGCGCCGGTTGTCGTCGAACCAGGTGTCCTGATGGGCGTCGAACTGGACGAGCGCCAGCGGCCCGTGGCGCGCGACATGCGCCTTGAGGAGCGGCCAGGTGATGAAATGGTCGCCGCCGAGGGTGAGAAGGAAGGCGCCGCCGGCAATGAGCCGTGCCGCTTCCCGTTCGATCGTGGCCGGCGTCTCCTGATGGTTGCCGTAGTCGAGGAGGCAGTCGCCGTAGTCGACGACCGCCATCCCTTCGAAGAGGTCGCGGCCGAAGGGATATTGCGGGTCGTTGTCGAAGATCGCCGAGGCGCGGCGGATCGCCTGCGGCCCGAACCGGGCGCCTGGCCGGTTGG
>JAEZHO010000033.1 GCA_023416545.1 Pseudomonadota bacterium | reverse complement strand
CCGCCTCCGACGGGTTGATGGCGGTCGACTGCTCGTTTTCCATCATGTGCCGCGGCAAAAGATGGCGCCGGTTCGACGTTGCGTAGAAGAGCACATTGTCGGGGCGCCCCTCGATGCCGCCGTCGAGTGCCGCCTTGAGCGACTTGTAGGCGGTGTCGTCGTGATCGAAGGAGAGATCGTCGCAGAAGACGATGACGCGCTGGCCGGAGACCTTGAGGAGATCGAGAAGCAGCGGCAGGGACGCAATGTCCTCGCGATGCACCTCGACGAGTTTCAGCGCGCCCTGGACGGAGGCGCGGACGTCCTCATGCACCGCCTTGACCAGCGAGGATTTCCCCATCCCGCGGGCGCCCCACAGGAGCACGTTGTTGGCGGGATAGCCCTCTGCAAAACGGAGCGTGTTCTCGTGCAGGATGTCGCGCACGTGATCGACGCCGCGGATCAGCGAAAGCGCCACCCGGTTCGGGCGCGGCACGGGCTGCAGCCGCTGGTTTGCGGGCACCCAGACGAAGCAGTCGGCCGACGACCAGTCGTTGGCGGCGGGAGGCGGGCCGGCCAGCCGTTCCAGGGCGTCGGCAAGGCGCGACACTTCCGCGAGCAGGCGCTGATTGAGTTCCTCGGCCACGGCATCCTCCCTGCTGAATTGGTGCTGAACGTCCCTGGTCAGCGGTTAGCACGCTGCATCGGCCTGCAAAAGCCAGCCAGTCGTGGATTTGGTACGCGCAGCATCCTGTTTCTGTTGCATTCAGGGTGGGCACAATTATATTCCGGCCACTTGCAAAAAGGGGGCGTTGGGCTCCTGTCAATCATGGAGTACTCGATGTTCATCACCGAAGCATTCGCCCAGGCGGAAGGTGCAGCCCCGTCTGCGATGGGTTCCGGCCTCGAAATGCTGTTTCTCTTCGCGCCGCTGATGGTGGTCTGGTACTTCTTCCTGATCCGTCCGCAGCGCACGCAGTTGAAGAAGCGGCAGGAAATGCTGTCCAACATCCGCCGTGGCGATAACGTCGTTCTCGGCGGCGGCATTGCCGGCAAGGTCACCAAGGTCATCGACGACAACGAGGTCGAGGTCGAGATCGCCGAAGGCGTCAAGGTTCGCGCGCTGCGCGCCTATGTTGCCGAAGTGCGGGTGAAGGGCGAGCCGGTCAAGACCGACGCTCCCGCATCCTGATGCCTCGTGCGGCGTGCCCCGGGGGCGCGCCGCAACTCCTCCGCCTCGCGGAGAACGCAAGGAGGCACGTATAGTGCCAAAGGGAATTGAAATCCGGGACGCCCACTTTCCGGGCCGCGCACCGATCGATGCCTATGGCAATGGCGGTTTCCGGTTCGCCGACATGTCCCATCGCGGTTCGCTCCTCTGCCTGCCCTCCGGGATCCACGGCTGGGATCTTGCCGAAGGCCAGCCGCTGACGGTCGACACGCTCGCCAAAGTATTGGACGAAGCCGAGGGCATCGAAGTCCTGCTCGTCGGCACGGGTCGCGAGCTTCGCCCCATCCCCCAGCAGGTCAAGGCGGCGCTGAAGGCCCGCGGCATCGCATCGGACCCTATGTCCACCGGGGCGGCCGTTCGCACCTACAACGTCATGCTCTCCGAAGCGCGCGCCGTCGCTGCCGCCCTGATCGCGGTGTGAGCGCGGGTGGCCTCCGGTTCCGACATAGTTCTTTCGATGCTTCGCGAGACCGACCGCGACCGGTATCTCGCATGCCTTCTGTCGCCCGAGGACAAGCGGGACGCGCTCGCCGCGCTCTATGCCTTCAACGCCGAGATTGCCCGCGTTCGCGACGTGGTGCACGAAGCGCTTCCGGGTGAAATACGCCTCCAGTGGTGGCGTGACCTGATCGAGGGCGCCGCCCACGGGGATGCCGGCGGAAATCCGGTTGCCGCTGCGCTTCTCGCGACGATCGATGCCCATCGGCTGCCGCGGCAGACATTCCTCGCGATGATCGATGCGCGGGTCGGAGATCTCTATAACGACGCGTTCCCCGGCCGCAACGAACTGGAAGGCTATGCCGGCGAGACGGCCTCGGCGCTGATCCAGCTCGCAAGTCTCGTGCTCGATCCGGGCGAAGCGGCAGGGACCGCCGACGCGGCAGGTCACGCCGGCGTCGCCCAGGCGATCGCCGGGCTTCTCCTTCTCATGCCGCTCCACCGCCGGCGCGGCCAGCTCCATATTCCGCTCGACATCCTGGCGGCGACCGGGCTCGATCGCGATACCTTCCTCGCGGGGCAGGAGCGCGACCGGATCTCGGCCGCGATCGAAGCCTTCGCGGGTCTCGGCCTCGAGCATCTGGCGAAGGCGCGGGATGCGGGCCCGCTTCCGCGGTCCGTATTTCCAGCCTACCTGCCGGTATCACTCGCCGAACCTGTCCTGCGCGATGCGGGCCGGAAAGGGGCGCGCCTGCTTGAGGAAAGCGTCGCCCCGCCGCAATGGCGTCGCCAGCTGCGCATGCTGAGGGCGCAGTTCCGCCAGCGGTTCTGACAACCGGGCAACGGCTCGCGCAAGGCTGGTCGGCTATGGCAGCCGGGTGTCCATCTCAGGGAGCAGGGACGTGAACTCTGTCATCGTCTGGTCGATCATCTTCGTGCTGATCGCGCTTTTTGCCTACTACGCCACCCGCATGGCACGACGGGACCGCGGAGAAGAGGGCTTGAACGATCCGGGTTTCGCGCTTCTCGAATTCGGTCGCGCCTTCCCGAACGAGGCCGTCCGGGAACTGCATTCCACGGCGGACGGGAAGGCGGTCTTCATCCGCCTGCATGACGGCAAGACCGGCATCATGCGCAGCCATGCGAAGCACTATACCTGCTATCTCATCAAGCCGGGCCGCGTCCGCGTGCAGGGACAGGCGGACGCCTGCAGCCTTGCGGTCGAATTCCTCGACTCGCCGGCCAATAACGGCCTCTTCACCTTCAGGACGGAAACCGAGGCAGCCGAGGTCTCGCTCTGGCTGCTCGGAACCTACGTCAGTTCTACCGACATGGACGTCGCCGAAGACGAAGCCTGAGTTTCGGAAGGAAGCCCGAGCCAGGCGGCGCAGTCCCTGAGGGCGCGCGCGGCCATCAGCTGCTTCTTCATGATCGCCTTTTCCTTGCCGCGGAAGCGCTTGACGCCTTCCGGCTTGGTGATCGATCCCGGCTCCAGTTCCGGGAAAAGCCCGAAGTTGATGTTCATCGGTTGGAAGGAGCGCTTGCCCGGTTCGTCATGCGAAACGAGATGGCCGCCGGTGATGTGGCCGAGCAGCGAGCCGAAGGCCGTCGTGGCGGGCGGCGGCGGAAGGGTAACGCCCTTGCGTTCCGCCGCGGCGAAGCGTCCGGCCAGAAGGCCGATCGCCGCGCTCTCCACATAGCCCTCGCAGCCCGTGACCTGGCCTGCAAAGCGCAGGCCCGGGCGGCTCTTGAGGGCGAGCGTCCGGTCGAGAAATGTCGGCGAGTTCATGTAGGTGTTGCGGTGCAGGCCCCCGAGGCGCGCAAACTCGGCGTTCTCCAGCCCCGGGATCATCCGGAAGATCTCGGCCTGGGTGCCGTATTTCAGCTTCGTCTGGAAGCCGACCATGTTGTAGAGCGTGCCGAGCGCATTGTCCTGCCGAAGCTGGACGACCGCATAGGGCTTGACCGTGGGGTTGTGCGCGTTCGTCAGGCCCATCGGCTTCATCGGCCCATGACGAAGCGTCTCGCGGCCCCGTTCGGCCATGACCTCGATCGGCAGGCAGCCGTCGAAATAGGGCGTGCCTTCCCATTCCTTGAAGCCCACCGTGTCGCCCGCGATGAGGGCGTCGATGAAGGCATTGTACTGCGCCTCGTCGAGAGGGCAGTTGATATAGTCCTTGCCGGTTCCGCCGGGTCCCACCTTGTCGTAGCGCGACTGGTACCAGCAGACGTCCATGTTGATGGTTTCGCGGTAGACGATCGGCGCGATCGCGTCGAAGAAGGCGAGTGAATCCTGGCCCGTCTCCGCCTGGATCGCCGCGGCGAGCGCCGGCGAGGTGAGGGGGCCCGTCGCGATGATCGCGAGGTCCCAGTGGGCCGGCGGAATGCCCTGCACTTCCTCGCGGACGACGGTGATCAGCGGATTTTCCGAGATCGCCTTGGTGACCGCATCGGAAAACCCGTCGCGATCCACCGCAAGCGCACCGCCCGCCGGCACCTGGTTGCGGTCGGCGCAGGCCATGATCAGCGAGCCGGCGAGGCGCATTTCCGCATGGATGACGCCGACCGCATTGGAGGTCGCGTCATCGGAGCGGAACGAGTTGGAGCATACCAGTTCGGCAAGGCCGTCGGTCTTGTGGGCGTCGGTTCCGCGCACACCGCGCATTTCGTGCAGGATGACGGGGATTCCGGACTGGGCGATCTGCCAGGCAGCCTCGGAGCCCGCGAGCCCGCCGCCGACGACATGAATGGGAGAAACGGTCTTATCGGTCATGGGCGCGCTCATATCACGCGTTTGCCGGGGGCGGAATCAAAAAGGCACCCGAGCAGGTGCCTTAGCGAAATCTTGTCGGCTGTTCGGCTGCGCCGCGGCGCATCCTGTCCGCGTTTAGCGGAAGGAGCGGGAGGCGACGTGCCGGATGTCGTAGCGGGTCAGGCCGATATCGTTGAGCGCCTGGTTGGACAAGCCGCCCAGTTCGTTGATCGTACGACGATAGCTCAACCAGTTCTTGGCAAAGCGGATCGGGTTCATGATGGTTCCTCGGGGTTCATACCGGCGGGGCCGGCGATGGCGGTGTTATACACGCGAATAATAACATTGTGCAGTGCAAAGTTTGAGCGACTGCCATGCAATTAAGCGAGGGGTTGCCGAACTATTGGGCGCTGCCGGTTCCTTGGGCGGCGCCTGAGGCTCGCAGGCTGTGGGTGAAAAACAAAAAAACGCCCCGCGAACGGAGCGTTTTCACACCTTTATTGGATAAGCGGCGCTTAGAAGCCGACGGCGTTCCGGGCAACGCGGCGGATGTCGCTGCGGCCGATCCCGAGGTCGTTGAGTTCACGATCGCTCATGCGGTCGAGTTCGCTTACGGTTTCGCGGTACTTGCGCCAGTTGTTGAGTTTGCGTGCGATGTTCATGGTCTGCCTCTTTTTGCTGCCGCCGGCAGCGCATCGGGCGCCGGCTGAATTTCATGGCCGGAATATAGGATGCACGGCAAAGCTGTAACAGGCGCAAGTTCGTATGCCACCTATGCGCCAGGTGCATCGCCTGCGCCATCCCGCGTCAACCATTGATTAAGGATTGTTCAGGAGCCGGGTTTCGCCGGCAAAAAAATAGCGCCTGCCGGGGGAGGATTCCGGCAGGCGCTATTTGCACGACTGGCGCTAGAGGAGGAGGGTCGCCAGTCTTCGACGGCAAGGGAGGAGGAGATGCCGCCGAATGGTCGGATTGCAGACCCGCGGAGAGTGGGCGGGCGCGTTCCGAAAGTGCTGTATCGAATTAGGGATATCTTATATGATGGCGGTTAAGGAATGGTTAATAACCGTTCCGCCGCTTGAGGCCGAACGGTGTGTGGATCGTAAGTCTCCGCACGTCGCAGAGCCGTCATTTTCCCTTTGCGCCGGAAAAAACGGGTGATATAGAGACGCGCGCTCCGAAAGCCTCCTTGCGGGGATTTTGCGCGGCGGGAGCGCGGGTATGGTGAAATTGGTAGACACGCCAGATTTAGGTTCTGGTGCCGCAAGGCGTGGGAGTTCAAGTCTCTCTACCCGCACCAGAGCCGCAGGAGCAGGATCGGGAGCCGCCAGCGGCTAGAGATCAGCGTTCCAGAAGTCGCGGCCGGTCACTCAGGTTCCGGCGTCGTGCTCATCGAAAACCAACGGCTGTCTGAGCACCGCCGCCACGATATGAAGGTTTTAAAATGCAGGTTACCGAAACGCTCGCTGAAGGGCTGAAGCGCGAAATCAAGGTTGTCATTCCCGCCAAGGACATGGAAGCACAGATGAACGTGCGCCTTGCCGACGCGAAGGACAAGGTCCGCATCAACGGCTTCCGCCCGGGCAAGGTGCCCGTCGCGCATCTGAAGAAGATGTACGGCAAGTCGATCATGGCCGAACTGGTCAACGAGATCGTTCGCGAGCGCCCGACCCAGATCCTGTCCGAGCGCGGTGAGAAGTCGGCGACCCAGCCGTCCGTCACCATGACGGAAGACGAAGCCGAGGCAGAGAAGATCCTCAACGCCGAGGCCGATTTCGAATTCACGCTGTCCTACGAAGTCATCCCGCCGATCGAGCTGAAGCCGACCGACGGCATCAAGGTCGTGCGCGAGGTTGTCGAGGTTTCCGACGACGAGGTCAACGAGCAGATCCTCAAGATCGCCGAAAGCGCCCGCACCTACGAAGCCAAGAAGGGCAAGGCCGCCGATGGCGACCGCGTCACCATGAACTACCTCGGCAAGGTCGACGGCGAAGCCTTTGACGGCGGCGCTGCGGAGGATGCCGAACTGGTTCTCGGTTCCGGCCGCTTCATCCCCGGCTTCGAAGACCAGCTCGTCGGCCTCAAGGCTGGCGACGAAAAGACCATCACCGTGACCTTCCCGGCTGACTATCCGGCCGCAAACCTTGCCGGCAAGGAAGCCACCTTCGACGTTACCGTCAAGGAAGTCGCGGCTCCTGCCGACCTGGAACTGAACGACGAACTCGCCTCCAAGCTCGGCATCGAATCGCTGGACAAGCTCAAGGAGATCGTCCGCGGCCAGATCGAAGGCCAGTACGGCAACGTCACCCGCCAGAAGGTCAAGCGCCAGATCCTCGACCAGCTCGACGAGATGTACAAGTTCGACACGCCGCAGGGCCTCGTCGATGCCGAGTTCGAAAACATCTGGCGCCAGATCAACACCGATCTCGCCCAGTCCGGCAAGACCTTCGAGGACGAGGACACGACCGAGGAAGAAGCACGCGAGGAATATCGCAAGCTCGCCGAACGCCGCGTCCGCCTCGGTCTGGTTCTCTCCGAGATCGGCGAGAAGGGTGGCGTCGAGGTGACGGAAGAAGAGATGCAGCGCGCTCTCTTCGCCCAGCTCCAGCAGTTCCCGGGCCAGCAGAAGGAAATCCTCGACTACTTCCGCAACACGCCCGGCGCTTCCGCTTCGCTGCGTGCGCCGATCTTCGAAGAGAAGGTCGTCGACAAGCTGCTGTCCGAGATCACGGTGACCGACAAGACCGTCTCCAAGGAAGAGCTTCTGGCTGACGACGAGGAAGGTTCCGAGGGCGGTGACAAGCCGGCCAAGAAGAAGGCTGCTCCGAAGAAGAAGGCTGCTGCCAAGGACGAAGCTGCCGAGGCAGGCGCCGAGGAAGCTGCTGCTCCGAAGAAGAAGGCCGCTCCGAAGAAGAAGGCCGCTGACGACAGCGCCGAATAATCTTCGTCTCGCATGATTGAAAAAGCCGGGTCGGCAACGATCCGGCTTTTTTGTTGTCCCCTCCCGAAGTTGTCCCGCCATGATCCGCATCGAAAACATCAGCAAGTCGAACAGCCACCGCATCCTCTATATCGAGGCATCGGCAGCCCTCAATCGCGGCGAGAAGATCGGCCTGGTCGGGCCGAACGGCGCCGGCAAGACGACGCTGTTCCGCATGATCACCGGCCAGGAGAGCCCGGACGAGGGCCAAGTCGCCGTTGAGAAGAACGTCACGATCGGCTACTTCAACCAGGATGTCGGGGAAATGTCCGGCGTCAGCGCGGTGACCGAGGTCATGAACGGCGCCGGTCCCGTCAGTACCGTTGCGGCAGAGCTGCGGGAGCTTGAGGCGGCCATGGTCGATCCGGATCGCCTCGACGAGATGGACGAGATCATCGAGCGCTACGGCGAGGTGCAGGCGCGCTACGAGGAGCTCGACGGCTA
>JAEZHO010000437.1 GCA_023416545.1 Pseudomonadota bacterium | reverse complement strand
GCAGCCGCCCGCTCGCGTCACGCCCGGGCACGTGGCTCAACCTGACGATCAATGACGGCGTCAACCAGAACGGCGACGTCGTCATGCGCTACGACGGCACCGTGCTCGAGTTCGAATAGCTTCTGGTCCTTTCGGGGGGCGTCAGTGCCCCTCGAACTCCACCAGCGTCCGAACCTCGACGCCGAGCGCCTCGAGCTTGCGGCGTCCGCCGAGATCCGGCAGGTCGATGATGAAGCAGGCCGAGACGATCTCCGCACCCTGCTGGCGCAACAGCTTCACGGCGCCTTCCGCGGTCCCGCCCGTGGCGATCAGGTCGTCCGTCAGGATCACCTTCTCGCCCCGCTTCACCGCATCCACGTGCATCTCCATCTCGTCGGTGCCGTATTCCAGGCTGTAGGAGACCCGTACAGTGTCGTGCGGCAGCTTGCCCTTCTTGCGGATCGGCACGAAGCCGGCCGAGAGCTGGTGGGCGAGCGCGCCGCCGAGGATGAAGCCGCGCGCCTCGATGCCGGCAATCTTGTCGACGCCCTGCCCCACATAGGGCCGCACGAGCTCGTCCACCGCCTGGCGAAAGGCGCGCGCGTCACCGAGCAGCGTCGTGATGTCTCGGAAGATCACGCCGGGTTTCGGATAGTCCACGATCGAGCGGACGCAGGCGGCGAGGTCTATGGGCTTTGTCATGGTGTTCCGGGCTTGCTGGAAAGGTTTGGCTGGAGGAAGCCTAGCGATTTATCGGACCGCCCCCAACAGAAAAAGGCGGCCCTGGAGCCGCCTTTGATGGATTGCCGGGGCCGGGCCCTCAGTGTTCCTTGTTCGCGTAGACCGACTTCTTCGTCAGGTAGATCAGGCCGGTGAAGATCACCAGGAAGACCATGACCATGAAGCCCGTCCGCTTGCGGTCTTCCAGATGCGGCTCGGCGGCCCACATCAGGAACGCCGAGACGTCCTTGGAGTACTGGTCGAGCGTTTCAGGCGAACCGTCGTCGTAGGTGACCTGTCCGTCCGACAGCGGCGGCGCCATGGCAAGCGAGGCGGACGCGATGAAGTACGGGTTGTAGTAGGTGCCTTCCGGCACTTCCACGCCTTCCGGCGGTTCCTGGTAACCGGTCAGCAGCGAGTAGATGTAGTCCGCGCCGCCTTCCTGGTACTGGGTGAAGATGTCGGAAACGAACAGCGGGAAGCCGCGGGTCACGCCGCGCGCCTTGGCGATCAGCGAGAAGTCCGGCGGGGCTGCGCCGTTGTTGGATGCGGCGGCAGCCTGCGGGTTGGCGAACGGCGGCGGGAAGTAGTCCGACGGAACCGCGGTCCGTTCGAACATGTCGCCATCGTCGTTCGGGCCGTCGGTGACCTGGTAGTTGGCCGCGAAGGCCTTCACCTGCTCTTCGGAGTAGCCGAGATCTTCCAGCGTGCGGAAGGATACCAGCGACATGGAGTGGCAGGCGGCGCAGACTTCCGTGTAGATCTTCAGGCCGCGCTGCAGCTGTCCCTTGTCGTACTGGCCGAACGGACCGGCGAAGCTCCAGTCCACTTCCCGCGGCTTGACCAGCGGGTAGTGGGGAGTTGCGCCTTCCGCGTGCTCGCCCTCTGCCGCTACGGCGGAGAAACCGAGACCTGCGACGAAGGCCAGCGAAAGGATGCTTGTAACAAGCTTTTTCATGACTGTTTTTTCCCTATCGGTCTCGGCTATCGAACGCTCGCTTCGCCAGGGGCGAGCTTTTCCATGTCGGACTTGTTCTGCTTCGCCAGTACCGCTTCCGTGATGGAGTTCGGAATGCGGCGCGGCGTTTCGAACAGGCCGAGCAGCGGCATGATCACCAGGAAGAAGCCGAAGTAGTACAGGGTGCCGAGCTGCGACAGGATGACGTAGATGCCTTCCGCGGGCATGGCGCCGAGCCAGCCGAGAAGAATGCAGTCCGCGACGAAGATCCAGAAGAACAGCTTGTACCACGGACGATAGACGGCCGAGCGAACCTTGGAAGTATCGAGCCAGGGCAGGAAGAACAGCACGATGATCGAGCCGAACATGACGAGCACGCCGCCGAGCTTGGAGTCGATCGGGCCGATGTTGAAGGTGATGGCGCGCAGCATCGCGTAGAACGGCAGGTAGTACCATTCCGGAACGATGTGGGCCGGGGTCTTCAGGGCATCCGCCGGAATGTAGTTGTCCGGGTGGCCGAGATAGTTCGGCATGTAGAAGACGAACCATGCGTAGACGATCAGGAAGACCGACACGCCGAGCGCATCCTTCAGCGTCGCGTAGGGGGTGAAGGGGACGGTGTCCGTCTTGGTCTTCACCTCGACGCCGGTCGGGTTCGTCTGGCCGGTGACGTGCAGCGCCCAGATGTGCAGGATGACGACGCCGGCGATCATGAACGGCAGCAGGTAGTGCAGCGAGAAGAAGCGGTTCAGCGTCGGCTGGTCGACGGCGAAGCCGCCGAGCAGGAACTGCTGGATCCATTCGCCCACCAGCGGGAAGGCCGAGAAGAAGCCGGTGATGACGGTCGCGCCCCAGAAGGACATCTGCCCCCAGGGAAGGACGTAGCCCATGAAGCCTGTTGCCATCATCAGCAGGTAGATGACCACGCCGAGGATCCAGAGGATTTCGCGCGGAGCCTTGTACGAGCCGTAGTAGAGGCCGCGGGCGATGTGCAGGTAGACGGCGATGAAGAAGAAGGACGCGCCATTGGCGTGCATGTAGCGCAGCAGCCAACCGTGGTTGACGTCGCGCATGATCTTCTCGACCGAGTTGAAGGCGACGGTCGTTTCGGCGGCATAGTGCATGGCCAGCACGATGCCCGTCAGGATCTGGACGATGAGCATCACCGACAGCATGGCGCCGAAGGTGTAGGCATAGTTCAGGTTGCGGGGAACCGGGTATGAAACGAAGCTGTCATGGATCATGCGCGGCAGCGGAAGCCGCGAGTCGATCCATTTCTCGATGCCGGTAGACGGCTGGTATGTGGAATGACCGCTCATTAATAAGAACCCCTCACCCGATCTGGATCACTGTGTCGGACGTAAACGTGAAAGTCGGCACCGGCAGGTTGGTCGGCGCGGGACCCTTACGGATGCGCCCTGCGGTGTCGTAGTGCGAACCGTGGCAAGGACAGAACCATCCACCGAAATCGCCGGCCTGGCCAAGCGGGACGCAGCCGAGATGGGTGCAGGAGCCGATCATGACGATCCAGTTCTCCTTGCCCTCGCCGGCCGAACGGTCGATGTCCGTTGCCTGCGCGTCGGCGGGAAGGTTGTCGTTGCGTGCAATCGGGTCCTTCAGTTCCTCGAGGGCCACGGCATTCGCGGCTTCGATTTCCTGCTCGGTACGGTTGCGGATGAAGACCGGCTTGCCGCGCCACTTGACCGTTAGCGACATGCCCGGCTCGACGGCCGAGACGTCGACCTCGATCGAGGCGAGCGCCAGCGTGGAAGCGTCCGGCCGCATCTGATCAATGAACGGCCAGGCCACGGCTGCGGCGCCGACGACGCCCGCCATCCCGGTGGTCAGGTAAAGGAAATCACGGCGAGTGGGCTCGCCCAGTGTTTCGCTGTGTGTCTCGTGCTCGCTCACGGCTCAAACATCCTTCTCACGCATTTCGCGAAAACCCGCATATGCCCCCAAGCCAGGGATGTGGATCTGGTCACAATTCGGACACAGATTCCCCGGCAATCCGGCGCCTTCTATGCCTGATCGCAAATTATGTCCAGTCTTGGCAAGTGCATAGAAGCCAGTTTGTCGCGGCCTTTCCGCAGGTTTTCCGGGCCTGTTGCATGTGCGGCGATACCCCGCCTCGCCCACCTTTCCCGACATCCCTGCCGCCGCCTCCCGTCCTTGGCCCGGATGGCGCGGTCTCGTTGCGGCGCAGCAATCGCCGTGCTAGGTCCGCAGGGCGGGAGCAAGAGTGGGAACGGGCAGGATGAGGTATTTTCTGTCGGTGGCGATATGCGTCATCGTGTCGCTCGTGCTCGTGGCGATTGCCGCCCGCTACCTCGGCGGCGCCTGGGTTTTCGCGACCGTCCACAGCCTGCAGTTTCACCTGGCGATCCTCTGCGCCCTCGCGACCCTTCTCGCCCTCCTCCTCGACCGCAGCCTCTATGGCGGCCTGCTGCTCGCGGCATCGCTCGCGCTCGGGCTCCATGCCCTGTGGATGACCGGCGAGATGGTCCAGCGTCCGTTCGACGAGAACGCCGGACTGCCGCCGCTCAGGCTGATGTCCTTCAACATCCTGTGGGATAATTACGAGAATGCCGGCGCGATCCGCGACATGATCCTGGCCTCCGGAGCAGACGTGGTGAACGTGCTCGAGGCCGAGCCGCTGCTCGGCGAACTGGCCGCGCTGTCGCGGGTCTATCCCCACCGCATCGGCTGCGGCGAGATGACGACCACCTGCGACCTCATGGTGCTTTCCAAGACTCCCCTCGGCCGGCCCTCCGTCCACTCGCTGAGCAGCCTCTTCGAACAGCGGATGATCCTCTCGGACATCTCCTGGCACGGGCAGACCATCCACATGGCGGCCATCCATACCACCAAGCCCTATTTCGACGACTTCCAGACCTTCGAGCTGACCAATGCCGCAAGGCTCCTCCAGCGGATCGAGGGCCCGCTTCTCGTCGCGGGCGACTTCAACGCGTCGAGCATCGCGCCGAATGTCCGCACCTTCCTGCGCTGGAACGGGCTTCGCACCGCGCCCTTCGAACCGCCGACCTGGCCCTCCTGGGCCGGCTGGTTCGGCGTCCCGATCGACCATGTCTACGTGCGTGAACCGCTCCGCATACGCTCGCTGGAGCGGCTGCCGTCCGCCATGGGCTCCAACCACTACGGGCTGATGGCGGAAATCGTGCTTGCCCGCTGACGGCTGCTACTGCGCCGCATCGGCGGCGAGGAACCCGCCCGACTGGCGCGCCCACAGATCCGCATAGATGCCGTTCGCCGCGACGAGCTCGGCATGCGTCCCCTGCTCGACGATGCGTCCCTCGTCCATGACGATCAGACGGTCGAGCGCGGCGATCGTCGAAAG
Source organism: Pseudomonadota bacterium (assembly GCA_023416545.1). Taxonomy (GTDB): domain Bacteria; phylum Pseudomonadota; class Alphaproteobacteria; order Rhizobiales; family Rhizobiaceae; genus Neorhizobium. The sequence goes on along the minus strand of JAEZHO010000437.1, from coordinate 5,744 downwards.
GCGGTGGGCGATGGCGAGCACGGTCTTTCCCTGCATCAACCGCTCGAGATTGGACTGGATGGCGGCTTCCGCCTCGGAATCGAGCGCCGAGGTCGCCTCGTCGAGCACCAGGATCGGTGCGTTCTTCAGCATGACGCGGGCAATTGCGATGCGCTGTCGCTGGCCGCCGGAAAGCTTGACGCCCCGCTCGCCCACATGCGCGTCATATCCCTTGCGGCCGCGCTGGTCCTCCAGATCGGCGATGAAGCCGTCGGCCTCGGCGCGTCGGGCGGCCTCGCGCAGTTGCTCCTCGCTCGCATCCGGCTTGCCGAACAGGATATTGTCTCGGATCGACCGGTGCAGCAGCGACGTATCCTGCGTGACCATGCCGATCTGCGCCCGCAGCGATTCCTGCGTCACCTGCGAGATATCCTGGCCATCGATCAGGATGCGGCCCTTGTCGACCTCGTAGAAGCGCAGCAGCAGGTTGACCAGCGTCGATTTTCCGGCTCCCGACCGCCCGACGATGCCGAGCTTCTCGCCCGGCCGGACCGTCAGCGACAGGTCGTTGATGACGCCCCTGCCGTTGCCGTAGTGGAAGCCGACATGCTCGAAGCGGATCTCCGGCGCGCGGACGGTCAGCGTCCCGGCGTCCGGCCTGTCGACGAGGCCGGTCGGCTGTGAGATGAGTTCGGCAGAATTCTGGATGGTCCCCAGATTGCGCATCACCCCGTTCAGCTGCGTCATCAGCCGGCCGAGAAGGAAGTTCAGGCGCAGGATCAGCGCCATGGTGAAGGCCACGGCTCCGGAACTGATCAGTCCCCCCAGCCACAGGTGGATGGTGAGCGCCCCCGTCATCACGATCATCGTGCTCGACAGCAGCGCCATGGAGGCCCGAACGCCGGTCAGGAGCCGCGTAAAGCGCAGGATCGTCGCCTGAAAGCTCTCGAAGCCGGAGCGCATGTAGCGGTCGTTGGCCTCGTCGCTGCCGAACAGGCGGAGCGTCTGGATGTTGGAGAAGGAATCGACCATGCGCCCGCTGATCATCGATCCCGCCTCGGCCGAAAGTTTCGCGTTCTCCCGGATGCGCGGGATGAAATATCGCGCCAGGAAGCCGAAGAGGACGAGCCAGGCGAGCACGACCGCGGCGAGCCTCAGGTCCAGTTGCGCCACCAGCACCAGTGTCGAGACCGAATAGATCAGCACGAACCAGAGGCTTTCCATCATCGTCGTCAGGACGTCGCCCGTCGCCTGCCCCGCCGACCATACCTTGGTGACGATCCGGCCGGAAAAGTCGTTCTGGAAGAACGAAAGCGACTGCCGCGACACGTGGACATAGGACTGCCAGCGGACGAGGTTGTAGAAGCCTGGCGTGATGATCTGCTGATCGACGAGCGCCGTCAGCGCCGCGATGACGAAGCGTGCGAGACCGATGACCGCCACCATCAGCAGCAGTTCGCCGCCGTGCGCGGCCATCAGCCCGGACCAGCCGCCCGACCGCTCGACCCCCGCGAGGATGTCGACGATGCGCCCGACGAACCAGAACATCGCCGCCTCGACGCCGGCCGCGGCGCCGCCGAGCACGAGCATGGCGAGGAACGGCAGCTTGGCCTGGCGGACGTAGAACCAGATGAAACCCACGAGCCCGGAGGGTGGCGCAAGCTCCTCCCGGCGTTCGAAGGGCCGGATCCAGTTCTCGAAATAGCGGAGGATGGAGGTGATCATGGCCGCCATATAGTCTCCCCCGCCCGGCAGGAAAAGTCGCGGGGCGGGTGAGAGCCGCCTATTCCGCCGCCGCCTCCTCGGCTTCCTGCTCCGCAAGAAAGCCTCCCGACTGGCGGCTCCAGAGATCGGCATAGATCCCGCCCGAGGCTGCAAGCTCCTGATGCGTTCCCATCTCGACGATGCGGCCCTTGTCGAGCACGATCAGCCGGTCCATCTCCGTCAGCGTCGAAAGCCGGTGGGCGATCGCGATGACCGTCTTGCCCTGCATCAGCGCGAAGAGGTTCTCCTGGATCGCCGCCTCGACCTCCGAATCGAGCGCCGATGTCGCCTCGTCGAGGATCAGGATGGGCGCATCCTTCAGGAAGACGCGGGCGATCGCGATGCGCTGCCGCTGTCCGCCGGAGAGCTTGACGCCGCGTTCGCCGACATGGGCGTCCAGTCCCCTCCTGCCCTGCATGTCGGACAGGCCCTGGATGAACTCCCAGGCGTTGGCGCGCTTTGCCGCCTCGATGATTTCGGCATCGGTCGCCTCCGGCTTGCCGTAGGCGATGTTGTCGCGGATCGAACGGTGTAGGAGCGAGGTATCCTGCGTCACGACGCCGATCATCGAGCGCAGGCTCTCCTGCGAGACCTGCGAGATATCCTGGCCGTCGATCGTGATCCGGCCGGCCTCGAGGTCGTAGAAGCGCAGCAGCAGGTTCATCAGCGTCGTCTTGCCGGCGCCCGAACGTCCCACCAGGCCGACCTTCTCGCCCGCCGCGATGTCGAGGTTCAGGTTGTCGATCACGCCGTTCTTCTTGCCGTAGTGGAAACGCACGTTCTCGTAGCGGATATGGCCCTTCTTCGCCTGGAGTTCCGGGGCGTTCGGCTTGTCCGTCACCTCGTGCGGCTTCGTCATCATCGACATGCCGTCATAGACGGTGCCGACCGCCTCGAAGAGCGCCGAGACTTCCCACATGATCCACTGCGACATGCCGTTGATGCGCATGGCAAGGCCGACCGCGACGGCGACCGATCCGACCGACACCTCGCCCGTCAGCCAGAAGGCGATGCTTGCCGCCGCCACCGCGAAGATCGTCACGGCATTGTTGATGTCGACCCAGATGTTGAGGAGCGAGATCTGCCGCATCTGCCGGTGGACGGTGCCGAGGAACTGGTCCATGCCTTCGCGGGCATAGGTTTCCTCCCGCCCTGCATGGGAGAAGAGCTTCACCGTGCCGATATTCGTGTAGCTGTCGACGATGCGGCCCGTCATCAGCGAGCGCGCGTCGGCCTGCTCGCTGGAAAGCTTCCGCAGCTTCGGGATGAAATGCCACAGGATGAGGCTGTAGAAGACGAACCACAGCACGAGGGGTACGACCAGCCGCCAGTCGACGACGATCACCAGCGCCAGCATCGAGACGAAGAAGCTGATCGCATAGACGAAGACGTCGATGATCTTCATGACCGTCTCGCGGATCGCAAGCGAGGTCTGCATGACCTTGGTCGAGACGCGGCCGGCGAACTCGTTGGCGAAGAAGGTCATGGAGTGGCGAAGCAGGAAGCGGTGCATCTGCCAGCGGGCGATCATCGGGAAGTTGCCCGCCAGAACCTGGTGCATCGTCATCGTGTGCAGGGCGCCGGCGAGCGGCAGGACCACCAGCAGCACGAAACCCATCCAGAAGAGCCGACCGCCCTCCTGCTCCAGGAAGGTGGCGCGGTCGGCGTCGGACAGCCAGTCGATGATGTTGCCGAGGAACTGGTAGAGGAAGACTTCCGCGATGGCGATCACCATCGAGCAGATCCCGAGCACCAGGAGCCAGGGCGCCGTCGGCTTCGTATAGTACCAGCAGAAGGCGAAGAGACCCTTCGGCGGAAGGCCGGGCGGGTCCTGCGGATAGGGGTCGACGCGACGTTCGAACCACGAAAACATCGTCATTCTCCAGAAACGACAGGCCCGATCCGGGCTTCGGGCGTGTTTTGCGCGGGAAGCGGAACGGGCGGAAACGGAAAACGAGGCCGCGAACGGCCGCGAGGAGATCAGGAGCGGAGAGGAAGGCGGAAGACCGCGATACGCCTAGGCCGGAAAGCGGATTGCCCGTGGCAGAAGGCGGGTATTCACGGCAATATCCATGCGGCCCTCCTCGGGCTGGCGTTGCAGACGGGGTCTTGTAGCGCCGTTTGCGGGAATTTGGAAGGGACAATCGCCCCGCCCGAGCGACCGCGCCACCGATCACTGCCGCCTTCCGCGGGCCCGCGGCAGCGCTCCACCGCAGCGTCCGGCTTTGACTGCGGATGAGCGATCGCCTATGGGCAGATCATGTCGGACCTTCACATCGCCCTCTACCAGCCTGATATTCCCGGCAATACGGGAACCATCCTGCGGCTCTCGGCCTGTCTCGGGCTGAAGGTTCACATCATCGAGCCGGCCGGCTTCGACATCTCCGACCGCAACCTGAAGCGGGCCGGGATGGACTATCTCGCCAGCGCCTCGCTCACCCGGCACGTCAACTGGCAGGCGTTCGAGGACTGGCGGCAGTCCTCCGGGCGACGGCTCGTCCTCGCCTCCACCAAGGCCGCCCTGCCCTATGTGGACTTCGGCTTCCGTCCCGACGACGTGCTCCTCTTCGGCCGCGAGAGCGCCGGAGTGCCCGATCACGTCCACGAAAGCGCCGACGCCCGCATCCTCATCCCGATGGTCGAGGGCCAGCGGTCGATCAACGTCGCCATGTCGGCGGCGATGATCGCCGGAGAGGCGCTTCGTCAGACCGACTGGGCCTGAAAACCGGGCCTCAAACCGGGCCTCGCGCAAAACTTGCGCCGGAACATCTTCCTTAACCGGTCATCCTGCATATTTTCTTTAGCCGGCAATGGACTACCTTGTCCGCCAAGGGCACTTCGGAATTCGGCATGGAATCGACGATCGTCATCATCAATCTCTTCGGCGCGGTGGCCTTGCTGCTCTTCGGCCTCGCGCAGGTGAAGGATGGCGTCACCCGTGCATTCGGCACGCGGCTGCGCACCGGTCTCGCCACCGGCACCCAGAGCGGCTTCCGCTCCTTCATTTCCGGCTTCGTGGCCACGGTCGCGCTGCAGAGCTCGACCGCGACCGCCCTCACCGTCGCGTCCTTCGTCGAGCGCGACCTCATCCGCCCGCGCATGGGGCAGATCGTCCTGCTCGGCGCCAATGTGGGCACCGCCGTCACGGCCTGGATCGTGGCGACGGGGATAGAATGGCTGTCGCCGCTGCTGATCCTCGCTGGCGTCGTCATGTCCCGGGGCGGCTCCGGCGCACGTAAGGGCGGCGGCACTGCGCTGATCGGCATCGGCCTCATGCTGCTGTCGCTTCATCTCCTGTCGATGGCCACCGAACCCATGCGGGAATCGCCGGCGCTGGCAGCCTTCGTGCGCCTGCTCGACGGGGCATGGCCGGTCGCGCTGGTCCTCACCGCGTTCCTGGCGGTCATCTCCTCTTCCAGCCTTGCCGCCGTCGTCCTCGTCCTTTCGCTCGCCTCCACGGGAGCGCTGTCGACGGAGCTCGTCATCGTCCTGATCCTCGGCGCAAACCTGGGTGGCGCCATTCCGCCGGTGCTGGCCACTCTTTCCGGCCCGGCCTCCGCCCGCCGCATCACCACCGGCAACCTCGTCGTCCGCGCCATCGGCTGTGCCATCGCCCTGCCCCTCGTCTCCTTCGCGGCGGACCTTCTCGAGACGCTGCCGCTTTCGCCCGAAAAGCTGCCGGTCGATGCGCATCTCGCCTTCAACGTCGTTCTGGCGCTCCTCGCCTGGCCTTTCTCCGGCCTCATCTCCGACACGCTGAAGCGTTTCATCCCGTCGACCGAAGATCCCGATACCGGCCCGAAATTCCTCGATGCGCAGGCCCTCGCGACCCCCGTCGTGGCACTCGCCAACGCGACGAGGGAGGCGCTGCGCGTCGGCGACCTGATCGAACGCATGCTGATCCGCGTCGAGAATGCCTTCCGCAATAATGACCTCGCGCCGCTTGCCGAGATCGAGGCGATGGAGAAACGCGTCGACAGCCTGCAGCAGGAGGTCAAGGT
>JAEZHO010000354.1 GCA_023416545.1 Pseudomonadota bacterium | reverse complement strand
CCCTGGACCTTCGGCGGCTGGCGGAGGCGATAGGCACCCGCCTTGTCGGCCAGCGGTTCGACGAACACGACGTCGCCCGCCGTGAGAACGCCCTCGGGCGATTTGGCCGTCTTGCGTTCGCCCTTGGCGTCGCGGAAGGCCCATTTCATGTCCTGCGCGGCGATGACGCCCGCTTCCCGGGCGTCGCCGACCTTGCCGCCGGCATCGAGCGAGGGCTGCAGCACGATGTCGACCGCGTCGGCGGACACGGCCTTGACCATGGCGAGCTTCCATTCGGGAACGTCCCGCAGGCCCGGCACCTTGGCCAGTTCCGTCGCCCAGTCGCCGGTCGCATTGACCTTCGCCACCGGCCCATGGAAGCCGCGGCGCTCGTCGTAGTCGACCAGCGCCTTGTTGAGGCTCTTGCGGGCCAGAACCTGGAGGTCGGGATCCAGCGAGGTCCTTACCGAGAGACCGCCTCCGTAAAGCGTGTCGTCGCCGTACTTCTCGATGATCTGGCGGCGGACCTCCTCGGCGAAGAAATCGGACGCGAAGAGATGCGTGCCGCCGCGGCGCGGCTGGACGCCGAGCGGCTGCTTCTTTGCCTCGTCGGCGTCGGCACGGGTGATGTGGCCGTTCTCGGCCATGCGCTCGATCACCCAGTTCCGGCGTTCGATCGCGGCCTGCGCCTTGCGGAAGGGGTGATAATTGTTGGGGCCCTTCGGGAGAGCCGCGAGGTAGGCGGCCTCGGCGATCGTCAGTTCGGTCACCGACTTGTCGAAATAGGTGAGTGCGGCACCGGCAATGCCGTAGGAGTTCAGGCCGAAGAAAATCTCGTTCAGGTAGAGTTCGAGGATCTTGTCCTTCGAATAGGTCTGCTCGATCCGGAAGGAGAGGATGGCCTCCTTGATCTTGCGGTCTATCGTCTGGTCGTTGCTGAGAAGGAAGTTCTTCGCGACCTGCTGGGTAATGGTCGAGGCCCCCTCTGGGCGGCGTCCGGACGCAAGGTTCTGGAAGTTGTTGACCACGGCGCGGGCAAGACCGGCCACGTCGATGCCCGGGTGGTTGTAGAAATTCTTGTCCTCGGCGGAGAGGAAGGCGGCCTTGACGCGATCCGGAACGGCTTGGATCGGCAAGAACAGACGCCGTTCGCGGGCATATTCGGCCATGAGCGCACCGTTGCCCGCATGAACGCGCGTCGCGACAGGCGGCTCGTAGGCGCTGAGGACCTCGTAATCGGGCAAATCCCTGGAGACGCCGACGAGATACACCGCGGCGATCACGGCGACGCCCAGGAAGAGGACGGACGCCAATCCAAAGAAATACCCGATAAGTCTGATCATATTGAAGCTACCGCTTGGCTTTCACTCGGTGCCCGGACACCATCGCATGATTACGGGGCTTTTGCACGCTGATCCGGCCAGCGCAAGTCGACATTGGTTTGCATTCGAGTCACGTCGCCCGGTTCACGGGGACTAACGGCTTGAATGTGAGCAAAATAGGGCCCTTGGCCTAAAGTTCCCAGGGCGTTGGCGTCTGTGGCAAGCCGGCACCAGCCCTTCAGCCGCCACCCGCATAGACCCGGTCCCTGTAACGCAGGATCGCCTCGACGAGCAGGCCGCTCACCTTGGCGCGCCATTTCTCGTCGGCGAGCAGCTTTTCGTCCTCGGGATTGGAGAGGAAGCCCAGCTCGAGAAGGACGGAGGGAATGTCGGGCGCCCTCAGGACCTGGAAACCGGCATAGCGGTGGGCGTTGTTGATCAGGCCGACCTGCCCCTCGAAGGACTGGATGACGTTGTTGGCGAGGGTGATGGAGAGCGCCTGCGTCTCGCGGCGCGTCAGGTCGAGCAGGATGTCTGCGACTTCAGGGGGCTCGTCCTTCAGGCTCACGCCCGCGAGCTGGTCGGAGAGGTTCTCGCGGGCGGCGAGATTTTCGGCCATGCGGTCCGAGGCCCGGTCCGAAAGCGTGTAGACGGTCGCCCCGCGAATATCCTTCTGGCTCAGCGTATCGGCATGCAGCGAGAGGAAGAGATCGGCGCCGGCCTGGCGGGCCAGGGTCACCCGCTCCGAAAGGGAGAGGAAGGTATCGCTGTCGCGGGTCAGCACGGCCTTCACGCCCGGCATGCCGGCAAGTTGCCCGACCAGAGCCTGCGCGAAGGAAAGCGTGATCGCCTTTTCAGGGGTCTTGGTGGCGGAGCCGATCGCTCCTGTGTCTATCCCGCCATGGCCGGCGTCCACGGCAACGACGAAGGTCCCGTCCTCCGGCTTTGCAGCAACCCCGGCGGGGACCGATCCGGTATCGCCCTGCCAGCCCTGCTCGCCCACGAGCGCGGCGAAGACCTCGGGGGTTGCCATCTCGGCATCGAGGACGAGCCGGAAGTCGCCCTCCTCCCCTTCCTGGACCTCGGCAAGGCTGAGCTTGACCGGACGCCTGGCGGTCAGGACGATCCGTGCGCTCTCCTCGTCCATGGCCCCGTAGCGGATGTCCTCGAACAGGCCGCGGGCAGCGAGGTCTTCCCGCGGGAAGCCGAAGGCCGTCGCCGGCAGGTCGACCACGACCCGCCGCGGGGAATCGATGTAGTGGACGGAGAACTCGGGCTTTTGGTCGAAATCGATGACGACGCGTGTCCTCGCCTCGTCTCCCGCGATGCGGGCGGCATAGGCAAGCAACGGCGTGGACCCGCCCGCTTCCGCCTGCGCATGTGCCGGCGGCGGAAAAAGCGCAGGCAGCAGGAAGGCGACGGCCATCACCGCGGCTGAAACGATTCGCACAAACAACTGCCTCTCCCGCACTCCGTGCAATGCACCATGCCTGTTCGCGACATGATCCGCCATCGCGGGCCCTTGAATCGCCTAACGCGACGTCGTGTGCATGTCCCCGACATCTGACCCGCCACCACTGGCGAATCAACCACTTCCAGTAGCCTTCTCATTTAATCCACAATATGGCGGCCCCGGCTTTTCCCTTGCTATTATGTCGCAGAAACCATACAAGGCGCATGAGGACTAAGGTGTTGACGGGATAGTCTTCCGGCAGGCCTGCCAGCCCCAGGGACCTGGCGCCGAAACCGGACAGTCATCCGCCGTCTGTCTACTTTGATCCTGATACGCAATCCTCCCGGCACTGGCCGGAACAATACCGGATGGCACGCCATCCACGCTCACATGGAGCACCTCACCGGGCCTCGAGCCCTAAGATATCGTCGTTCTCGTTGGACTTACATGTTGCGGCAAGTGTTTCAGAACCGGGATACCCTGAAGGAGCAAAGTGCTCCGGCAGCCGTCCGGGCGTCGTCGCAAGAGCCTGCGGGAACCAATTTTTCCGGCGCAATCACCATCCTGCATGAAAGGCCTGTCCGCGCGGCAGGCTTTTCTGCACCTGCTCGGCTGCGCCGAGGAGCAGAATATACATGGCAGACAAAATGCTCATCGATGCGTCTCACGAAGAGGAGACGCGGGTAGTCGTCGTTCGCGGCAACCGTATCGAAGAATTCGATTTCGAGTCACAGCACAAGAAGCAGATACGCGGCAACATCTATCTGGCCAAGGTAACGAGGGTCGAGCCCTCGCTGCAGGCCGCGTTCGTGGACTATGGCGGCAATCGCCACGGCTTCCTCGCGTTTGCGGAAATCCACCCCGACTACTACCAGATCCCCCTGGCTGACCGGCAGGCGCTAATGCAGGCCGAAGCCGAGGAGCAGAGGAAGATCGCCGACGACGACGCGATCGACCCGATCTCCGATCCGGCCGAGGCGGAACAGCCGGTGGTCGAGGATGTCGCAGTCGAGGCGTCCGACGCCGATGCCGGGTCCGAGGCCGCCGAAGCGAGCCCCGGCGAAGAAGCCGTTGCCGAAAAGCCGAAGGCCAAGCCGCGCCGCAGCCGCTCGCGCAAGAAGGCCGTCGAGGCGGAAACAACCGACACCGAGGCAGGCGAAGTCACTGACGGCGCCGACGAGAGCGGCGACGACAAGGCCACGCCGAGCGAAATGGCGGCGATGGTCGAAACCGATTCGATCTCCGAAGACGTCCGCGGCCGCCGTCGCCAGTCCGACGACGACGACCACGACGACGAGAAGGAAGAAATCGAATCGGTCGGCGCCGAAGATGCGATGGAAGAAGTTCCCGACCGCATCTACCGCAAGCCGCGCAAGCAGTACCGCATCCAGGAAGTCATCAAGCGCCGCCAGATCCTCTTGGTGCAGGTTGCCAAGGAAGAGCGCGGCAACAAGGGCGCGGCCCTGACCACCTACCTGTCGCTCGCGGGCCGCTATTCCGTTTTGATGCCGAACACCGCGCGCGGCGGCGGCATTTCCCGCAAGATCACCCAGCCGCAGGACCGCAAGCGCCTGAAGGAAATCGCCCGCGAACTGGAAGTTCCGCAGGGCATGGGCGTGATCGTCCGCACCGCCGGGGCCAACCGCACCCGCGTCGAGATCAAGCGCGACTTCGAATACCTGATGCGGCTTTGGGAAAACGTCCGCACGCTGACGCTGAACTCCACCGCGCCCTGCCTCGTCTACGAGGAAGGCAGCCTGATCAAGCGCTCGATCCGCGACCTCTACAACAAGGACATCTCGGAAATCGTCGTTGCCGGCGAAGAAGGCTATCGTGAAGCCAAGGACTTCATGAAGATGCTGATGCCGAGCCATGCAAAGGTCGTTCAGCCCTACCGGGACCTGCATCCGATCTTCTCGCGCTCGGGCATCGAGGCGCAACTCGACCGCATGCTGCAGCCGCAGGTGACGCTGAAGTCCGGCGGCTACCTGATCATCAACCAGACGGAAGCGCTGGTCGCCATCGACGTCAACTCGGGTCGCTCGACACGCGAGCATTCGATCGAGGAAACCGCTCTCCAGACGAATCTGGAGGCAGCCGAGGAAGTCGCGCGCCAGCTTCGCCTGCGCGACCTCGCCGGCCTGATCGTCATCGACTTCATCGACATGGAAGAGAAGCGCAACAACCGCGCCGTCGAGAAGAAGCTGAAGGACTGCCTGAAGAACGACCGCGCCCGCATCCAGGTCGGCCGTATCTCCCATTTCGGCCTGCTCGAAATGTCGCGCCAGCGCATCCGGGCCAGCGTCCTGGAATCGACCACGCAGATCTGCACCCATTGCGGCGGCACGGGCCACGTCCGGTCGCAGTCCTCGGTTGCCCTGCATGTGCTGCGCGGTATCGAGGAGCATCTCCTCAAGAACACCACGCATGACATCACGGTCCGCACCACGCCGGAAACCGCGCTCTATCTCCTCAACCAGAAGCGCAACACCGTCGTCGATTACGAGAAGCGCTTCGGCGTCTCGATCTACATCGAGTCGGACGACGGCATCGGCTCCAGCCATTTCGCCATCGATCGCGGCGATCCGGTGGAGAACCCGGTGAGGATCGAGAGCCTCATGCAGTTCGCCGCCTTCCCCGTGGAGGAGGACGAGGACGACGTCGTCATCGAGGAGGATGAAGACGAGGAAGTCGCCGAGGAGAGGGCTGCTCCCGCTGCCGCCGCCTCCAACCACGGCGACGAGCAGAACGGCCGCAAGCGCAAGCGCCGCCGCCGCCGTCGCGGCAAGGGCGGCGATCGTCCGGAAGGCGCCAGCGCCTCGGCCGCCGATGACAGCGACCTAGACGGCGAGGACGCCGGCGAGGCCGACGACGCCGAGGGCGTTGACGCGGAAGCATCAGGCGCCGCGGACGATGAGAACGGACGCCGCAAGCGCCGCCGCCGCGGCAAGCGCGGTGGTCGTCGCAACCGTCCGGAAGACGGCGTAGAAACCGCCTCGGACGATTCGGAAGGATCTGACGAGGAACCCGGCGACGATGGCGAAGCGGCTGTTGCCGCCGAGGCACCGGCAGTCGAATCCGCCGCAGAAGCTCCGGCCGAAGAACCGGTTTCCGGCGAAGAGGTGGCTGTGGCCGAACCGGCCGTGGAGGCACCCGCCCCCAAGCCCCGGCGCAGCCGCAAGAAGGCGGCGGTTGCCGAGACCGCTCCGGTCGAGCCCGCAAGCACCGTCTCCGAAGCCGCCCTCGAGACGGCTGCCGAGATTGCCGAGCC
>JAEZHO010000304.1 GCA_023416545.1 Pseudomonadota bacterium | reverse complement strand
TCGGTCAGTTCCGTCTCGCACAGCTGGGTCGCGCGCATGGCGCGCGGCGTGCCGTCGATCGCGGTTCGCGCCACGGGGTCCTTCGTCAGGTCCGGGGAAAAAAGCCTTGCCGCTTCGGGCAGCACCTCGGCGGCCTGTTCCGCCGCTTCCGAGGCATCCACGATTGCTTGCGGCGGGACGGCCATCAGCGCTGCGATAGCGTCATCCTCCCGCGCCGCCGCCGCGATCTCTTCGGGGGTGTCAGGCTCAGCCGTCGGGGCAGGCTCGACCTCGCCTTCCGGCGGCGCCTTGGCGCCGGCCTCGGACGAATTTCCGTCAAGCGAGACACGCGGCCCCGTGGTCTCCTCGCCGAACTCGACGACAGGCCGCAGCACCGGCACCGGCGGGGCCTCCGCTGTCTCGTCGGCAGAGGGCTCCGGCTCGGCCGGCGGCTCAGGCGCCGACGCCTCTTCGGGAGCAGGTGGCGGGGGCTCGCCCGCGGGCTCCTGCTCCGCCTGTTCGGGTTCGGGTTCGGGTTCCGGCTCCGGCTCGGGCTCGGGCTCGGGCTCGGGAGGCGGTTCGACGATTTCAACCGTCACCGTCTCTTCTTCCTGCGGCTTCGGCAACTCGAGCGGCAGCCCCAGGATCAGGACGATCGCCACCAGCACGTGCGCGACCACGGAGACCGGTATCCCCCATCGAAAGTCACTGCGGCGCGTCGGCTGGTCATCCTGCATGAAAGTCGATGTAAGGCCCCTGCCCGGCAAGATCGAGAGCCGCGCCCGATTCCGCGCAAAAAGAAACCCGGCCGATGGCCGGGTTCCTGTGTGGATATGGTGATCGTCCTAGCTGTCGAGGAAGCTGCGGAGCTTGCGCGAGCGGCTCGGGTGCTTGAGCTTGCGGAGCGCCTTTGCCTCGATCTGGCGGATACGCTCGCGGGTCACCGAGAACTGCTGGCCGACTTCCTCCAGCGTGTGGTCGGTGTTCATGCCGATGCCGAAGCGCATGCGCAGCACGCGCTCCTCGCGTGGCGTGAGCGATGCCAGGACCCGGGTCGTCGTCTCGCGCAGGTTCGCCTGGATGGCCGCATCGATCGGCAAGAGAGCGTTCTTGTCCTCGATGAAATCGCCGAGATGCGAATCTTCCTCGTTGCCCACCGGGGTTTCGAGCGAGATCGGCTCCTTGGCGATCTTGAGGACCTTGCGGACCTTTTCGAGCGGCATGGCGAGCTTTTCGGCCAGTTCCTCCGGCGTCGGCTCGCGGCCGATCTCGTGCAGCATCTGGCGCGAGGTACGGACGATCTTGTTGATCGTCTCGATCATGTGCACCGGAATGCGGATCGTGCGGGCCTGGTCGGCGATCGAGCGGGTGATCGCCTGCCGGATCCACCACGTCGCGTAGGTCGAGAACTTGTAGCCGCGACGGTACTCGAACTTGTCAACCGCCTTCATGAGGCCGATGTTGCCTTCCTGGATGAGGTCGAGGAACTGCAGGCCGCGGTTCGTGTACTTCTTGGCGATCGAGATCACCAGACGCAGGTTCGCCTCGACCATTTCCTTCTTGGCGATGCGTGCTTCGCGCTCGCCCTTCTGGACCATGGAGACGATGCGGCGGAACTCGGCGATGGAGATGCCGGTCTCGGTGGCGAGGTTCTGGATCTCCTGGCGGATCTCGCGGATCGTCTGGTTCTCTTCCCGAGCGAAATCCTTCCAGCCGCGGGCGGAGAGATTGGAGATCGACTTCATCCAGTTCGGATCGAGTTCGGCGCCCTGGTACTGTTCGAGGAAGGAATCGCGCTTGACGCCGTAGGATTCCGCCAGCCGCAGCAGGCGGCCCTCGTTCTGCATCAGCCGCTTGGAAATGTCGTAGAGCTGCTCGACGAGGCTCTCGATGCGGTTCTGGTTGAGCGACAGCGACTTGACCGCCGTGATCAGCTGATCCTTGAGTTCCTTGTAGCGACGCTCCTGTCCGGAAGACAGGGTGCCGGTGCAGGAGAGACGGGCCTCGACCTGCTGGTCCTGCAGCTTGCGCAGCTTCTTGTAGGTATCGGCGATGACGTCGAGGGTTTCCATGACCTGCGGACGCAGTTCCGCTTCCATGGCCGCAAGCGACAGGCTCGACTCGTCGTCGTCTTCCTCTTCTTCTTCCGGCGGCAGTCCCTCGCCGCCGACGGCGGTGATGTCGTCGTCATTGGCGGCGGTGCGGGTCTTGCGCTGCTTTTCCTTCTCTTCCGCAGCCTTGCGGTCGGCCTCGATCTTCTCGGGGCTCTGGAACTGAGGCGCAGCCTTGGCCTCGGGACCGGAATAGGTCGTTTCCAGGTCGATGATCTCGCGCAGGAGCGTCGTGCCCTCGTTGAGCTCGTCGCGCCAGATGATCAGCGCCTGGAAGGTCAGCGGGCTTTCGCAGAGCCCTGCGATCATCGTCTCGCGGCCGGCCTCGATGCGCTTGGCGATCGCGATTTCGCCCTCGCGCGACAGCAACTCGACCGAGCCCATCTCGCGCAGGTACATCCGCACCGGATCGTCGGTCCGGTCGGTCGGTTCCTTCTTCTTTGCAGTCGCCAGCGCCGTGCTCGACGCGGGAGCGATCTCGCCGCCCTCGCCGTCATTGTCGTCGGAGCTGTCGTCGTCGTCCGCCGTGGCCTCTTCGGCCTCGTCATCCTCGACGACATTGATCCCCATGTCCGACAGCATGGCCATGGTGTCTTCGATCTGTTCGGACGTGACTTCCTCGGAAGGCAGGACCGAATTCAGTTCGTCCATCGTCACATAGCCGCGCTTCTTGGCGGCCTTGATCATCTTCTTGACCGCGTCATCCGAAAGATCGAGAAGCGGTCCGTCCTGCGTGCCCTCGCGTTCGGTTTCCGCTTCTTCGTTCTCTTTGACTTTGGTTGCCATAAATTTCGCTTTCCTTGAACGCCACCTCGCCGCGGTGGCCGCTGGCTGGGGTTACACCCTCAGCCGCGAATCACTGTTCAACACGTACGGAATGATCTTTAATTCCGGATTACCACGGAGGCGGACGTCACATGCCGAGACCGCTGGTCCACGCATCGCCGCTCGTGGCCCGGTTTGCTTGACCCACTCCACCTTTTCTGCCTGATGTGGTGATTCCCACAAATTAACGCTCCGTCAAGCTTTTCTAAGGCTATCGACCTCTGAAAAGTGGAAAAACCGTCTCTCTAGGGGTTTGAGGGCTACGCGCACACGTTTGGCGGATATGTAGTCAGCGGTCCGGGAATGACAAGGGTTTCCAGCCGCGCTCCCCATTTCTTCGGCGTTGCCGCCGCGTCCCCGGACCCTTTTTCCCTCCCGGATTGCTTCAACCATGGCTGACCGCGGCTCCCTTGACCCGACCCGACATGACGCCGAAGCCGTCGATGATCGCCTCCTGGTTCTCCAGCCGGGAGATTTCCGCCTGGACTTCGGAGAGCGCCAGGGTGAGGGCCGTGCCACGCTCCACCTCGTCGGACCCCGCTTCCGCCAGTTCCCGCTCCAGTTCGATCTTCTGCCACCGCAGTTCCTTGTTGCGCGAATGCAGCGCATAGGCCTGGCGATAGGCCTGGACGACGTCGTGCAGGTCGGCCTCCGCGGTTGCCGTCCAGAGACGCGCGTTGCGGATCTGCTGGTCCATGGTCTTCAGAAGCGCTTCGAAGCCGTTTTCCTCCAGCTGCTCCTTCAGCTTCTCCCGTTCCAGCCGCGCCCCGGCCTTCGCCGCCACCGTGAGAAGGCAGGACCAGAAACGCTGCAGGTCGCGATTCTCGAACTCGATGCCGGCGATCTCGTCATAGTCCTGCAGGAGAAGTTCCGGGTGGTTGACGACCGTCAGCGCAAGCACGCTTTCTCGCAGCGCGGGCAGATCCCGGTGGCCACGCACGAGCCCGGAGCGGGCAAGGCGGTCCGATACGGCAACGCCCCGACCCGCAGCCCTTGGCCCCTGCGGCGCCTGGCCGCGCTCCTGCCCCTGCCCCTGCCTTCCGCCTCTCGGCTGGAAGCCCTGCCGCCGGTCGCCTCCCCGCGAGCTTGACTGGAAGAAGGCGTTCAGCCGGTCGCGGACGTCCTGCTGGTAGTGACGGCGGACGTTCTCGTCGGCGATCACCGACACGATCTGCTTCAGCCGCGCCTCGAGTTCGGCGCGCCTTTCCGGCGTCTCGAAATTCGCCCCCGCAGTCTCCCGCATCCAGATCATCTCGGCGAGCGGCCGCGCTTCCGCAAGCACGCGGTCGAAGGGCGCGCGCCCCTCGTGGCGGACGAGATCGTCCGGATCCTTGCCGTCCGGAAGAAGCGCGAAGCGCACGGATCGGCCGGGCTACAGGAACGGCAGGGCAAGATCGGCTGCCCGATTGGCGGCCCGCACGCCCGCGCCGTCACCGTCGAAGCACAGGATCGGTTCCGAAGACATGCGCCACAGGAGGTCGAGCTGGTTTTCCGTAAGCGCGGTGCCGAGCGGGGCGACTGCGTTCTCCACGCCCGCCTGGTAGAGTGCGATGACGTCCATATAGCCTTCGACGGCGATGATCGTCCCGCTGTCGCGCGCGCCCGCACGTCCCTGGGAAGCGCCCCGCGCACGGGCGAAATTGTAGAGCACCTGGCCCTTGTGGAAGAGTTCCGTCTCGTTGGAATTCAGATATTTGGCCGGCGCGTCGGGCGCCATGGCGCGTCCGCCGAAGGCGATGACCTTCTCGCGGGCGGACAGGATGGGGAACATGATGCGGTCGCGGAAACGGTCGTAGGAGACGGCGATCCCCTCCCCGTGCACCACCAGCCCGCAGGCCTCGATCTGTTCCTTGCCCACACCCTTGCCGGCAAGGTGTTCCTTGAGCGCGTTCCTGCTTTCCGGCGCATAGCCCAGGCGGAAGGTCTCGATCGTCCTGCCGGTCAGTCCGCGGTCGCGAAGATAGGCGCGCGCCTTGGCGCCGGCGGCGCTCTGCAACTGGTCCTGGAAGAATCGCGTCGCCATTTCCATGACGTCGAGAAGCGAGGTCCGCTCCTTCTCCCGCCGCTCCGCCTGCGGATCGGGCTGCGGCAGGGCGATGCCCGCCATATCGGCGATCTGCTGGACCGCTTCCGGGAAGTTCATCCCCTCGAGGTCGGTCAGGAAGCGGAAATGGTCGCCGGAAACGCCGCAGCCAAAGCAGTGGTATCGCCCCTTGCGATCCTCGCAGTGGAAGCTCGGGCTCTTCTCGCCGTGGAAGGGGCAGCACGCCCAGTAGTCGCCGCGCGAGACATTGGTCTTCTTGCGGTCCCAGGTCACGCGACGTCCGACGACTG
>JAEZHO010000127.1 GCA_023416545.1 Pseudomonadota bacterium | reverse complement strand
CACGTCACCAGTGGCTTTGTCATTGTTCTGGCACATGATCGCTCGACCTGCTGTGGCGCAGGGCGATGGTAGGCCTGGAGTATTGATAAAGGGTTGCAGCAGAAGCTGCATTCTTCATCAAAGCTCTATCACCGTCGGGCTAGAGTGCCCCTTGCGGAAACTCCGCATGTTCTTCGCAGATCGGCGTGCAGGAAAGTACCGAACGTTCGGACGGGCGGAACACGCGGACGGTGTTCCCCTCGTCGATCGATACGAGCACCCTCTCGTCGGCGATTGCGTTGCCGTCGATGTCGAGGAGGACGAGGTTGGTGGTCCCGAAGCTCCGCCCGGTCAGGACGATGGTCGTAGGGTCGGCCACGGTTGCATCGGCGACCCTGGCATTGCCGACGATGACCTTGCTGACGGGCCGGTCGAGGCGCAGGATCCGGGCGTGATTCATAAAGACGCGCAGAATGCCATCATCCTGGGCCGATGCCGGCCATGCGCAGCCGACGATGACGACGAGCGCAAGGCAGAGACGGATGGCGTGCAACAAAAGCATTTCCTTACCTTCGGATGGGTACTGCCACGGCGACAATGCGGCACAGTGGTGAATGAAGGCTTAAGCTTGTCAGGAAGCGGGAAGCCCGAGAGCCCGATACCACACCTCGCCCTGAGGTCGAAATCAGCGACATAGTGACCAAGCCATTGTTTGTAAATGAAATATTGAATTGCCGATCGCGCCGGTAGGAGGATCGGAAATTATCACGCAATTAACGATCTTCTTTAAGCGGATCGCAATCGGCCGCCGCTAGGGTGATCTCATCCGAACAATGGAAACAAGTTGTCGGGATTTGCTGATTCACCCAGTGTCGTAGGAGAGTTCCAATGTCGAAATTTTTTGCTCGCTTCAAGAGCGATGAATCTGGTGCGACCGCCATTGAATATGGTCTGATCGCAGCCCTCATTTCCGTTGCCCTGATCGCCGGCGCCACCACGCTTGGCAACACGCTGAACAGCACGTTCTCGTCGATCTCCGGCAAGATGCAGAATGCCAACAACAAGACCTACTAATCCTCCGGGGTTTTTGGGGATACATACAGACCGCTCCGCCTGGGAGCGGTTTGAACCTCTTCGATAGGGAAGGGTGCGGCGGCCACGCCGCGAGAGAGGACATATGAGCTCTGCAGCAGTCCTGTTGGTCCTGCCCATGTGCCTGCTCATCGCGGCCGTCAGTGACCTCTTCACCATGACGATCCCAAACAGGGTATCAATCTTCCTGATCGCTTCCTTTGCCGTTCTCGCGCCGGTTTCCGGCCTTCCCTGGGCTGAAATCAGCATGAGCTTCGCCGCCGGTGCGGTCGTGCTCGCCGTCTGCTTCGGCTTCTTCGCCCTCAACATCATGGGCGGCGGCGACGTGAAGCTCCTCGCCGCGTCGGCCGTGTGGTTCGGATTCAGCGCCGCTCTCGGCGCATTCATCGTCCAGACGGCGCTCTGGGGCGGCATCGTCACGCTGATCGTAATGTTGCTCCGTTCGCAGGCCGATCGCTTCGTGATGATCGGAAACATCGTCCCCGCGCAGATCCTCGGATCGAAGAAGGTTCCCTATGGCGTCGCCATCGGCATTGCCGGCATGCTGACCTTCTGGAGTTCACCGATCGCGGTGAGCGCCCTGGCCCTTCTCCAGAAGTGACGCGACCAACATATCGTTAACCATTTACGTAACGATATCATTAACCTTACCTACACCATTGGCAGCCATTCTGCGGGCAGATTGAGTCCCGCGAGGAATGGTGATGAAGCCCGCTCGTATCCTGATTTTGACGGTTGCCGTCGTAGCCGCTGGCCTTGCCGGCGTGCTGGCCATGCGGCTGGCCGGTACGAGCGCACCCCAGATCGCGGAAGCTGTCATCGAGAGGCAGCCGAGCGTCAGCGTTCTCGTTTCCTCCGCAAACCTGCCCGTCGGCAGCCGCCTCAGCGATGAAAACCTGCGCTGGCTGGCCTGGCCGCAGGATGGCGTGGTCGACGGTCTTATCACGCAGTCGGTCCGACCAGAGGCGATCACCGAACTGAGCGGCATGGTCGTCCGCCTGCCGCTGTTCGAGGGCGAGCCGGTCCGCGCCGAAAAGATCGCTGACTCCTCCAACCGCATCATGTCCTCGCTTCTGCCTGCGGGCAAGCGGGCCGTGTCGACGGAGATATCCGTCGCAACCGGCGCCGGCGGTTTCGTTCTGCCGAACGATCGTGTCGATGTCATCATGGTCCGCCGCGGCGATGACGGGCGTTACCTGACCGAGGAAGTGCTGACGAACATTCGCGTGCTGGCGGTCGACCAGCAGATCCAGGAAAGCCCGGATGGCCAGAAGACCGTTATCGGCACCACGGCCACGCTCGAACTCACGCCGGATCAGGCCAGGGTCATTGCCGTCGCCCAGCAGATGGCGGACCGGCTGACGCTCGCGCTGCGCTCGGTCGCCGATGCGCAGGAGCCGGATACTATCGCGGCCGACCATCTCCTGAGCCGTGGAGGCCGGGCCGAAATCCAGATCATCAAGTCGGGCGCCATCGTCAATGGCCAGCAGGCGGCGGGGGCAAATGCACAATAACGGAGCGCGGACGGTGAGGATCAAGCGACGCATGGGGCGGGCGTCCATGACGCTATGCCTGTCATTGGCCATGGCGGTTTCGGGCATTCCCGCCGCGCCGGGAGGGGGCGGTCTATTCGCGTCCGTGGCACTGGCCCAGGAAAGCAGCATCGTGCGCATCTCCGAGATGGGCACGGGAGCGAGGAAGCGCCTCAAGATCGGCCTCAACAAGGCCATCGTGGTGGACCTTCCCGCCGACGCCCATGACGTTCTGGTGGCAGACCCGTCCATGGCCGACGCCGTCACGCGCACTTCCCGGCGCATCTATCTCTTCGGCAAGACCGTGGGCCAGACCAATATCTTCATCTTCGGTCGAAACGGCGAGGAGATCGTCGTGGTCGACCTCGAGATCGAGCGCGACATTTCGGGCCTCGAAACCAATCTCCGCCGCTTCCTGCCGGATTCCAACATCAAGGTAGAGATCATCTCGGACAACATCGTGCTCAGCGGCACTGTGCGCACGCCCCAGGATGCCACTCAGGCGACGAGGCTCGCCTCGATCTTCCTCAAGGGAGGCGAGGCGACGACCCGCAACACGATCGCGACAAGCGAGAGCAGTGGCGATGGCGCAGTCGCGATCTTCGCCGAAGGACGCCAGCAGTCGCAGGTCGTGAACCTGCTGACCATCGAAGGCGAGGATCAGGTCATGCTCAAGGTGACCGTGGCGGAAATCCGTCGCGAAGTCCTCAAGCAGCTCGGTTTCAATACGACCTTCACACGTGAGCCGGCAGGCACGTCCTCGGGCCTCGATGTGCTGACCGTAGGCGCCGGTGCCGGCGGCTTGTCGGGAACCGTTGCCGGTACGATCGGCCGACTGGGGATCGAGACGGCGCTGAGTGCGCTGGAGCAGGCGAGGGCGATCCGCACTCTCGCGGAGCCGACCTTGACCGCGATCTCGGGTCAATCCGCGACCTTCAACTCGGGTGGCGAGCGTCTCTACACCTCCACCAATGCCGACGGCGAAACCGTGATACTGCCCTATGAGTACGGGATATCGTTGGGCTTCACCCCGACCGTGCTCTCCTCCGGACGGATCAGCCTTCGAATACAGACCCGCGTTTCGGAGCCTGTGATCGCGGGCGGCCGCGGCGTGGAGTTCCGCAAGCGCGACGCCGAAACGGTCCTGGAACTGCCCTCGGGCGGCTCCATTGCGCTCGCCGGCCTCATCCGCGACGAGATCCAGCAGGATTCGAGCGGCACGCCGGGCGCCTCCAAGGTGCCGCTCTTCGGCGCTCTTTTCAGGGG
>JAEZHO010000093.1 GCA_023416545.1 Pseudomonadota bacterium | reverse complement strand
CCCTGCCCCTGCCCCTGCCCCTGCCCCTGCCCCGCCCCCCGGCCGCAGATCCCAACGCCGCCTTTCCCGGATCGTTCGGATCACCGCGTCTGTGTTAAGCGTAAATTATAAGCGGCGCGCTAGTATTTCCGGCCTGTAGACTGTGTTGGGGAACAGGTTGAAATGCTGGAATCGCAGGAAGAAGGCGGAAGCGCGACGACCATCGCTTCTGAAATACGCATCGCGCAGGCGCGTGCCGTCCTCCATTCCCTGACGATTTCCATCTGGGCCAACTGCTTCATCGCGCTGACGACGGCCGCGATCCTGTGGCTGCACCAGCCTTCCCTGTCACTGCTGTACTGGCTTGCGGCCGTGTGCGGACTGAACTTCGTCCGGATCCTGGGCGCCATGTTGATCGACCGCTATGATTGCGCGGCGCGACATACGGAACTCACCCTGCGCCTCCTCAGCCTTGCGGCGCTTCTCAGCGGCTGTCTCTGGGCGGTCGCCCCCTTCCTCGGTCTTGCGGTCGAGGGTGATCGCGCCCACGCCTACGTAATCTTCATCATTGCCGGCATCTGCGCCGGCTCGATCATCCAGAGTACCGCCTATTCCCGCGTCGCGATCGTCTTCGGAGCGCCGCAGATGCTTGCGGCCGTCGCCTCGCTTCTGATGAACGGCTCGCTCATCGCCTTCGTGGTGTCGGTCGACGTCCTCCTGCTGATGGTGATGATGTTCCGCAGCAGCCGCATGAGCGAGAAGAACTTCATCGCCAGTCACGGCGACCGGCTGAAGGCGGTGTCGCTCGCCCGTTCGCTGTCGAAGGCCAATGCCGAGATCCGCTCGACGAACCAGCAGCTCGAAATCCTCGCGAGCCGCGATCCGCTGACCGGCCTCGGCAACCGTGCCGCCTTCAATCTCGGCCTCGCCGACATCCTGGAGCGCAATCATCGGGACAGCAGCCCGGTCGCGCTGATGATCATCGACCTCGACGGATTCAAGTCGATCAACGACACGATGGGGCATTCGGCGGGCGACGCCGTGCTGGTGGAACTGGCGCGGCGGCTGCGGGCCACAGCCGGGGGCGATCTCGTGGTCCGCCTCGGAGGGGACGAGTTCGCCGTCGTCACGGAGGGGCCGGACGCCTACGCGAGAGGCCGTGCCTTTGCGGCCGCATTCATATCCCGTCTCGATGAGCCGATGACCGTCGACGGACGCGAGGTCACCAGCGGCGCCAGCGTCGGGCTTGCGCTCTTCCCGGATCACGCCCGCCTGCCGCACGAACTCTTTGCCTGCGCCGACATCGCCCTTTACGCCGCCAAGGACCGGGGCCGGCGTCGCATCTGCATCTTCGACCCGGAAATGAAGCGCCAGCTCGACCGCCAGAGGCAGCTCGAAGTCGATGTCCGGCAGGCGATCGCGGAGGACGATATCAAGGTTTTCTTCCAGCCGCAGGTCGCGCTCGGCACCGGAGCGGTGTCCGGGTTCGAGGCGCTGATCCGCTGGACGCATCCGGTTCTCGGCCCGGTGGCGCCGCCGGAAATCGTTCGGGCCGCGCGCTCGACCCATGCCTCCGAGGCGTTGACGCGGCACGTGGCCCTTGCCGCGGCCAAGCTCGTGCACGAACTGCCTTCCATGGGGCTCGCGGACGTCTGCGTCGCCATCAATGTCTCCCCCGCGGAACTGTCGGCATACTCGCTATCCGGCATGCTGCGGGACGTGGTAGAACTGACCGGCATCGACCCGTCGAGCCTCGAAATCGAAATCACCGAGGAGGCGATGCTCGACACCGCCGCCGCCGGTCCCGAACTGGGAAGCCTTGAGCGGATGGGCTTCCGGATTGCCGTCGACGACTTCGGCATGGGCCATTCCTCGCTCGCCTATCTGATGGACCTCAAGGTCGACAGGCTGAAGATCGACCGGAGCTTCGTCAGCGGCATTGCCGACAGCCGTTCCAACCAGGCGCTCGTCTCGGCGCTGGTCGGCATGGGTCACGCGCTGTCGATCGACATCGTGGTCGAGGGTGTCGAGACCGCCGAGGATGCCGAGGTCCTTCGCATGCTCGGCTGTCGCTACGGCCAGGGCTACCTCTTCGGCCGGCCCATGCCGCTCGTCGCGCTCAGGACTTGGGTCGCCGCCCACGCGGATGCCGGCCAGGCCACCGCGGTGGGTGCCTGATCACTCCGTCGCGGCGGCGATGGCCCGCTTCAGCACCTCGAACACCCTCGGATCGCCGCACTGCGCGACGTTGAAGCGCATGAAGGACGCGCACGACTGCGAGACGCTGAAGACGTTGCCCGGCGCCAGCACCACGTCCTCGGCAAGCGCAAACCGGGCGATCCCGGCTCCGTCCAGCCCGTCCGGCAAGCGGCACCAGAGGAATATCCCGCCGCGCGGCTCGATCCACGGGTGGATGCCGAGCGATGCGAGCCTGCCGGCCACCTCGCCCCTGGCGCGCGCCAGCCGGCCGCGAAGACCGTTGAGGTGGCGCCGGTAGCTGCCGTCCCGCAGGATCGCGTGCACCAGTTCGGCGGAGACCGGATTGCCGCCGAAGGTCGTCGCGATCTTCAGGTCCGCGAGCCTCTCGATCCAGTCGCGCCTTGCGGCGATATATCCGCAGCGCACCGCCGCCGTCAGCGTCTTGGAAAAGCTGCCGATCTGGATCACCCGTTCCAGCCCGTCGAGCGCTGCGAGCCGCGTCGGCGGCTCCTCGCAGAAATCGCAGAAGATATCGTCCTCGATGATCGTCAGTCCCGCCTCCGCGGAGAGCGCCAGAAGACGGTGGGCGGTCGCCGGCGAAAGAGCGGCGCCGGTCGGGTTGTGGAGGCCGCAATTGGTGATGTAGAGCCGCGGGCGGTGTTCCTTCAGCGCGACTGCGAACGCCGCGAGGTCGGGCCCAGCGGATGTCCACGGCACGCCGACGATCTTCACGCGATGGGCGCGCAGCAGCGCCAGGAAGTTGAAGTAGCACGGATCATCGACCAGGACCGTATCGCCCGGCTCGACGAGGAGCCGGCAGAGCATGTCGATCGCCTGCGTGCCGCTTTCGGTCAGCAGGATCTGGTCGGGCGGCGCCACCACGCCCTGCTCGCCCATCCGCGAGGAGAGCACCTGCCGGAGCGCCGGATGGCCGAGCGGCGTGCCGTAGTCCATCAGCAGGCCGGCCTCGGCGCGCGAAAGCCCGCGCAGCGCCCGGCGCAGTTCCGCCTCCGGCATCCATGTTCGCGGGCAGCCAGCCGCAGCCGGGCCTCAGCGTCTCGCGCCCCGCCTCCAGCGATTGCCGCGATACCCACAGCGGGTCGACGGCGCGCTCCAGGCGCGGGCCGATCTCGGCGATCGCCAGCGCCTGCGGCACGCGCGTGACGTAATAGCCCGAACCCGGCCGTGACTGGATTTGCCCCTCGGCGACAAGCCGCTCGTAGGCCTGCACCACGGTCGAGGTGGAGACGCCCATCGTGCTCGCGAAACTGCGGATAGAGGGAAGCCTGGCGCCGGGCGGCAGCGCCCGGCCGAGAATCCGCTGACGGATCGCCGCCGCCACGCGAGCCGTCCGGCCACCGGTCGTCGTCGTCGAGGATAAGTCCATCCGTACTGCCTCCCGCACCAATACAGTTCGCGCGAACTGTATCGCACTGTCGCTTCAAGCGCCATCGCCGGCCGCGTAATCTCGTTGCCACGGCAATCGACTGGAATGAAAGAGAACGGCATGATGGACAGGACGACGAGCGGCTGGATCAGCGGGTTTCTGGGCGTGGTGATCTTCAGCGGGTCGCTGCCGGCGACGCGGGTCGCGGTGGCGGATTTCCAGCCGCTCTTCCTCACCGGCGCACGTGCGGCGATCGCCGGCCTGCTGGCAGCGCTGCTGCTTGCCGGCTTCCGGGAGAAGCGGCCGGCGCGGAGCGACCTCCTGCCGCTTGCCGTCGTTGCGCTCGGCGTCGTGGTCGGCTTCCCCCTCCTGACCGCGCTGGCGCTGGAGCATGTCACCGCCGCCCATTCGATCGTCTTCGTCGGGCTCCTGCCGCTTGCGACGGCCGTGTTCGGCGTGGTCCGCGCCGGGGAGCGGCCGAAGCCCGCCTTCTGGCTGTTCTCCGGCCTCGGCAGCCTGCTTGTCGCCGGCTTTGCGCTGAAGGACGGCGTCACCGCGTCACCGTACGGAGACATGCTGATGCTCGCCGCCATTCTCGCCTGCGGGCTCGGCTACGCGGAAGGCGCGCGGCTGTCGCGCCGGCTCGGCGGCTGGCAGGTGATCTCCTGGGCGCTCGTCCTGTCGCTGCCTGTGATGGCGGTGCTCTCCATCGCAACGCTGCCGCCGACGCTTGCGACCGCAGGCGGCCCGGCCTGGCTCGGGCTTGCCTATGTCTCGCTGTTCAGCATGCTGATCGGCTTCGTCTTCTGGT
>JAEZHO010000011.1 GCA_023416545.1 Pseudomonadota bacterium | reverse complement strand
TCCAGGACGGGCATTGCCTTGTCGATATCGCGCACGCCACTGGCTGAGTTCGTCGTGGCACCCGCCGGATAAAGCTTCACCGCCTTGATGAGACCGCTCGCCTTGCCGGCTGCGACGTCATCCGGGCTCGTCCCTGCCGTCAGGTAGAGCGTCATCAGCGGCTCGAAACGGTCACCAGCCGGAACGGCGCCGAGGATGCGCTCCCGGTAGGCCGCCGCATCCTCGGTCGTCACGACGGGCGGCACGAGGTTCGGCATGATGATGGCGCGGGCGAAATGGCGAGTGGTATCTCCGATCACCGCCTTGAGCACGGCGCCGTCGCGCAGGTGCAGATGCCAGTCATCGGGGCGGCGGATGGTCAGCGTTTTCATGCGGGAGCCTCGCAGTCACAGGTGAGGCCCGCATAGCACCAACCGCGTGTCGGAAACAACTCGGCAGACCGGTCGATCCGCGATCTCGAACTGTCGCGCTCGCGAAATGGTGATTGCAAAACGGGGATGTGGAGCCGCCGGCTCCTCATAGAAAAGGAACCGCTCACGAACTTGGGCGTTCGTTAAGCAAATAAATAAGAAATGAATCGGAGCGCACAATGAAATCCCAGGTCCGTAAAGTCAACAAGGGATTTGCACTTGCCACAGGAACAGCAGTCGTCCTGCTGTCACTGACCGTTTCCCCCGGCGCTCAGGAAAACGCCGTGCCGTCCGATTCGCTCAACATCCAGAACGAGTGCGACCGCCTGGCGGGCAGCCCGAGCGATCATCAACGCAACACGGCCTTCGGGGCTGTCGATACCGCACA
This sequence comes from Pseudomonadota bacterium, assembly GCA_023416545.1. GTDB lineage: Bacteria > Pseudomonadota > Alphaproteobacteria > Rhizobiales > Rhizobiaceae > Neorhizobium. The sequence continues at coordinate 2,198 of JAEZHO010000011.1, read as the reverse complement.
GGTCGGCGCAGGCGCGATCGACACCTGCCGCCTCGCCTTCGAAGCCACCGGCAATCCGCGCTTCGCCTATCAGCTTGGCCGGGCGCTCAACAATGCCAACGAAATCGACCAGGCAATGTCGGCATACGAAGCTGCGGCCGAGGCGCAGTACCCCGCCGCCAAGGTCAATTTCGGCATGCTTCTCGGCCGCCTGGGCGACCATGGAGCGGAGTTCCAGATGTATAGCGAGGCCGCTGAGGGCGGAAACGTGCTGGCGGCATACAATCTGGGTGTCTCCTACCGCGACGGCATCGGGACCCAGGTCGACGTCGACAAGGCGCTACACTGGTTCGAGGCCGCAGTGGCCGGCGGAGACGATACGGCCGCCTTCAACATCGCCGTCATCTACGATGAAGGGAAGCTGCTGCCGGAGGACGACCAGACCGCGATCGCATGGTACGACCTCGCCGTTCAGCGCGGCAACGTGGACGCCATGGTCAATCTCGGGATCATGCTCGAAACCGGGGAAGGCATCGATCCCGATGCCGGCCAGGCCGCTGAACTCTACGCAAGGGCCGCCGAGCACGGTGACATGTTCGCCGCCAACAAGATCCTCGAACTGCACGCGTCCGGTCGCCTGGAGCAGCCGGAGATGAGCGAATTCGAGGAAGGAATGAACTCGCTCGTCCTGAAAGAGGGCGACATGGAAAGACCGTCCCTTCTCGCCAAGAGCATCTGATTTTCATCGGACTGAATTGACGGCCCCGAGGTCCGTCGCCCCTCCGGCGACGGACCTTACACGTGCCTTGTGAGCCCGCCGTCCACCCGGATGTTTTGTCCGGTGATATAGCCCGAGCCGTCAGACAGCAGGAAGGCTGCCGTCTTGGCGACCTCCTCGACAAGCCCGATCCGCTTCATCGGTACTTTCTCGGCTGTTTCCGGCTTGTGGTCGAGGCTGTCGATATAGCCCGGGAGAATGCAGTTCATCCTGATGCCGCTTGCGGCGTAGCGGTCGGAATAGAGCTTGGTGAAGGCCCCCGCGGCGGCGCGATAGGTGCAAGACACGGGGAAGACCAGCGATGGCTCATAGGCGGCGAACGTCGTGATATTGACGAAGGCACCCGCGCCCTGGCGAAGCATGACGGGTGTGACGAGCCTTGCCATGCGAACCAGACTGAGGATCATCATGTCGGATCCCAGCGTCCACTGCTCATCCGTTATGTCGAGAAGATCGCCCTTCGGCGGGTGGCCGGTGTGATTGACCACCGCGTCGATGCGGCCATAGGTCCTCATCGCGAGATCGAACACCGCCTCGATATCCGCAGCCTCCTCCGCGACGCCGCGGACTGCGACGCCCCCGAGTTCGGCCGCGAGCGCCTCGCAGCTTTCCGACGGCGACATCAGCGCCAGACGATAGCCACGCTCGTGCAGTTCGCGCGCGATTGCCGCTCCCATGCCCCGACCGCCGCCCGTGATCAACGCGACCGGCTTCACCACTTCCTCCTGCATGCCCCCTCCTTCAAGCGACGACGAACATTCGCCTCGCCGATGGAGCTATAGCACCGGCATCTCGCGATTGCCTATGGTGAGCCTGGAAAGAAGATGGCGGGAAGATTGCAGGGCGCGGCTGGACGTTTGCCGCCACGGCTTTCATCACAGAAACTGAGAAGGAAAGAGTGGCGCACCCGAAGAGATTCGAACTCCTGACCCCCAGATTCGTAGTCTGGTGCTCTATCCAGCTGAGCTACGGGTGCGTCTGCTAACGGCGTCGCCGCTTGCGTGGCGATCCTCTAAAACGTCCTCCGGATGATTGCAAGCGCTTTTCCGTCGCAGGTCCGATTTTTGCTGATCAAGCGCCAGTGGAGGCCGTTTATCGAAGAAATTCAGGCGCCGGCGCGCATGCGATAGTCGTCGAGAGCGACCGGCCGGTCGGGAATCTCTATCCGGAACTGGGTGCCGGGACCGGGTTTTTCGACGAGTGCGATCGTTCCTCCGTGGGCGAGCACGAGTTCGCGTGCAATGGCGAGCCCGAGCCCGGTCCCGCCGGAGCGGGCTGCGCCGCGGAAGGCCGCGAAGAGGTTTTCCTTCGCCTTGCGCGGCATGCCCGGCCCGGTGTCGTCGATGGTTATCCCCACGACACTGCCGACGCGTTGCGCCGTTACGGTAATCCGCCTGATGGTCGCCGGATCGTCGGGGTGAAAGACGACGAGCGCCTGCAC
>JAEZHO010000358.1 GCA_023416545.1 Pseudomonadota bacterium | reverse complement strand
CCGGCGCGATTCGAACGCGCGACCCCCAGATTAGGAATCTGGTGCTCTATCCTGCTGAGCTACGGGACCATTGCCAGCATCCATACAAAAGCCGTCCGCCGAAGCCAAGCCCTTTCGTCAGGGCGTTCGCCGGCGTCGGTCGTACATCGTCATTCGTTGCCGGTCAGTCGGCCAGCCGCTGTTCGGCGAGGCGCACCCAGTAGGATATGCCGTAGGCGATCGCCTCGTCGCTGAAGTCATAGGCGGGGTTGTGGAGGGCGGCGCTGTCGCCGTTGCCGATGAAGATGAAGGCTCCCGGCCGGCTCCTCAGCATGAAGGCGAAATCCTCGCCTGCCATGGACGGCTCCACGTCCGTATCGAGATTTGCCGCTCCGACGACCTCCGATGCTGCGCTTACGGCATGGCCGACTTCCCGGTCGTGGTTGATGGTGACGGGGCAATTCCGCTCGTAGCGGATTTCGGCGGTCGCGCCATGGGCAAGCGCGATGCCGTCGACGATCCGGCGGATGTGCTCCTCGGCGAGATCGCCGACCTCGTCGCTCAGGCTGCGCACCGTGCCGCCGAGTTCGGCGCTGTCGGGGATGATGTTGTGCGTCGTTCCGGCCTGGAAACGCGTCACAGAAACGACCACCGAGGCCAGCGGATCGGTATTGCGCGCGGCGATCGCCTGCAGGGCGCCGACGATCTGCGCGCCGACGAAGATGGGGTCGATCGTGCGGTGGGGCTGCGCGGCGTGGCCTCCCCGCCCGCTGACGGTGATCGCGAACTTGTCCGGGGCCGCCATGATGGCGCCGTTGCGGATGGCGAACCGGCCGATCGGGATACCGGGCATGTTGTGCATGCCGTAGACTTCGTCGATCCCGAAACGCTCCATAAGCCCGTCCTGGATCATCGCCCACGCTCCGGCACCACCCTCCTCGGCGGGCTGGAAGATGACGGCGACGGAGCCGTTGAAATTGCGCGTCTCCGCAAGGTATTTCGCGGCGCCGAGAAGCATGGACGTGTGGCCGTCATGGCCGCAGGCATGCATGCGGCCAGGTTCCTTCGAGCTCCAGGGCTTGCCGGTCATTTCCTCGAGCGGCAGGGCATCCATGTCGGCGCGCAGGCCGATCGTCCGCTCGCCGGGCCCCCGGCCCCGGATGATCCCGACGACGCCCGTTTCGCCGATGCCGGCGACGATCTCGTCGACGCCGAATTCCTGCAAACGGGCCGTCACGAAGGCGGCGGTCTCGTGAACGTCGTAGAGGATTTCGGGGTGCTGGTGCAGGTGGCGACGCCATTCCGTGGCTTCCGCCTGCAGCTCGGCGGCTCGGTTGATGATCGGCATTCTTTCCCCTTGGATACTGGATACGTGATCGTGAATCCTCGCCCCCTTGCATAGTGGCGGTTGCGATTGACGCAATCAATCTTCTTTGCCATTGCTTGGCCACATAGGCCGCCTATGGCCACGCTCGTTCCCGAGACAACGAGGATCATGCCTTGCTCATCGATCGTACCAGCCTGCCGCGTTTTCCCCGGGTGATGGCATGTGCCCTCGCCGTTGCGGTGTTGGCGTCGGCTAGTGCCGCTCATGCTAATCCGAGCATGGTGGTGGACGTTCGTACGGGCCGCGTGATTGCACATGAGGAGGCGTTCCGGAAGTGGTACCCGGCCTCGCTCACCAAGCTGATGACAGCCTATGTCGCCTTCAAGGCGTTGCGGTCGGGCGAGCTGTCGCTGGATTCGGAAGTCGTCATGAGCAAGAGGGCCGCGGACCAGCCGGCCAGCAAGATGTACTTCAAGCCGGGCTCGAAACTGACGCTCGACAGCGCCCTCAAGCTGCTTTTGGTCAAATCCGCGAATGACGTCGCGGTGGCCATTGCGGAGACGGTCGGCGGGACGCTCGACGAGTTCATCGTGATGATGAACGCCGAAGCCGCCCGTCTGGGAATGACGTCGACCCGCTTCATCAACCCCCACGGCCTGCCGGGCCAGGGGCAGTATACGACGGCCCGCGACATGGCCGTCCTTGCCGTGCAGCTGAAGCGGGAATTTCCGCAGTATGCAGGCTATTTCGCGCTCGAGGGCGTCACCACAGGCAAGAAGAATTACGGCAACTTCAACATGCTCGTCGGTCGCTTCGACGGCGCCGACGGCATGAAGACCGGCTTTATCTGTGCCTCCGGCTTCAATCAGGTCTCGTCGGCGACGCGGAACGGCCGCACCGTGGTTTCGGTGGTCCTCGGCTCCGACAGTCTCGCCGGGCGCGCCGACGAATCCGCCGAACTCCTGCAGATGGGCCTGTCGGCGCCTCTCGGCCGGGGCGAGCCGCTCTCCTCTCTGGCGCCATATGGCGATACGAGAACCGTCAACGACGTCAGCGCCGAGATCTGCAACCCGAAGGCGGCGAAGGTGCGCAGCGAAGGCCGGGACGATGCCGGCCGGATGGTCGTGCATTCGCCATACATCAAGGAAATGTCGCGGCCGCCGCGCTACAGCTTTGCCGGCCTGATCCCCGGCTCCGAACTCGCTGCAAGCACCAAGGGTGAGAACGAGATCGCCAATGTGCCGATCCCGCTTCCCCGACCAACTTTCTGAGTGGACCCGATGTCTTCTGCTTCCGGCCGAATTCCGGTCTCGATACTCACCGGCTTTCTCGGCGCGGGCAAGTCGACGCTTCTCAACCGGATCCTGAAGGATCCCGCCATGGCTGATACGGCCGTCATCATCAACGAGTTCGGTGAGGTCGGCATCGACAACCTGCTGGTCGAGTCATCCGGAGACGCGCTGATCCAGCTTTCCAACGGTTGCCTCTGCTGCACGGTCCGGGGGGAACTCGTCGATACGCTCGCCTATTTCATGGATGCCATCCAGACCGGGAAGCTCAAGCCCCTGCGGCGGATCGTCATCGAGACGACGGGGCTCGCGGATCCGGCACCGGTGATGCAGTCGATCATGGGGCACCCGGTCATCGCCCAGAACTTCGAACTTGACGGCGTCGTCACCGTCGTCGATGCGGTTCACGGCCTGGCGACGCTCGACCGGCATCCGGAAGCCGCCAAGCAGGTGGCCGTGGCGGATCGCCTCGTCGTGTCGAAAAGGTCGCTCGCCGATGCCGCCCGGCTTG
>JAEZHO010000242.1 GCA_023416545.1 Pseudomonadota bacterium | reverse complement strand
TCCGCCGCCGATGACGGCGAGCTTTTCGTGGAGCACGCGCAGGCGGAGTCGCTCACGTTCGACAACGGAAGGCTGAAGGGCGGGAGCTTCAACACGGACCAGGGCTTCGGGCTTCGCGCCGTTGCCGAGGAATCGGTCGGCTATGCGCATGCGGGCGAACTGTCCGCCGCCGCCCTGTCGCGCGCCGCCGATGCAGTCCGCGCGGTGACGGCCGGCTATTCCGGCTCCTATGCAGCCGCGCCGCAGCGGACCAACAAGCGACACTATGGCGACGAGAACCCGATCGGCCATCCGAGCTTCGAGGAGAAGGTAAAGCTCCTGACGGAGATCGACGCCTATCTGCGGGCGAAGGACCCCAAGGTCCGGCAGGTGACCGCCACGGCTTCCGCGAGCTGGCAGGTCGTCAACATCCTGCGCGCCGACGGGCACCGGGTCCAGGACATCCGGCCGATGACGCGGGTCAACATCTCCGTCGTCGTGGGCGACGGCGACCGCCAGGAGTCGGGCTCCTTCGGCATCGGGGGCCGCATGGGCTTCGGCGAATTCATCGTGATGGACAACTGGAAGACCGGCGCCGACGAGGCGCTCCGCCAGGCGCTCGTCAATCTCGAAGCGATCGAGGCGCCCGCCGGCACGATGGATGTCGTGCTCGGCAACGGTTGGCCGGGCGTCATGCTGCACGAGGCCGTCGGCCACGGACTTGAGGGCGATTTCAACCGGAAGAAGACCTCGGCATTCGCCGGGCTGCTCGGCGAAATGGTGGCTGCCCCCGGCGTCACCGTCGTCGACGACGGAACGATCGACAACCGCCGCGGCTCCATCACCATCGACGACGAGGGAACGCCCTCCGCCTACAACGTCCTGATCGAGAAGGGCAGGCTGGTCGGCTACATGCAGGACCGGCAGAACGCGCGGCTGATGGGCATGCAGCCGACCGGCAACGGCCGCCGGCAGGGCTATTCGCATGTTCCCATGCCCCGCATGACCAATACCTACATGCTGGGCGGCGACAAGACGCCGGAAGAGATCATCGCCTCCGTCAAGAAGGGCATCTATGCCGTTTCCTTCGGCGGCGGCCAGGTCGACATCACCTCCGGCAAGTTCGTCTTCGGCTGCACGGAGGCCTACATGATCGAGGGCGGCAAGATCGGCCCGGCCATCAAGGGGGCCATGCTGATCGGCAACGGCCCGGACGCCATGAAGCGGGTCACGATGGTCGGCAACGATACCAAGCTCGATACCGGCGTAGGCAATTGCGGCAAGGCCGGACAATGGGTTCCCGTCGGCGTCGGCCAGCCGCATCTGCGCATGGACCAGGTCACCGTCGGAGGCACGAGGACATAACCGGCGCGGGAGGAAACACACTGGTACCGGAGTTCGCGGTCTCTAACTGGGTGAAGAGCCGCGACTTCTACGTGGACGTCCTCGGATTTTCCCTCCTATACGAACGGTCGGAAGAGGGGTTCTGCTACCTCGCGCTTGGCGAGGCACATCTGATGATCGACCAGATCGGCGTCGGACGCGATCTCGTCGTAGAGGACGCTGCTCCCGAACGGCCGTTCGGCTGGGGGGTCAACGTACAGATCAGAGTGCCGGACGTGAACGCAATGCTCAGGCGACTGGCCGGGGCGCAGATAGAACCTCACCTTCCCATCGAAGAAAGATGGTATCGTCGCGACGCGCATGAGGTCGGACAGATCCAGTTCGTCGTCGCCGATCCCGACGGCTACCTCCTTCGCTTCTTTGAATATCTCGGGGAGCGGCCCTTACCGCAGAAGGCATCCGATAGCATAGCATAGCAGGCCAGTGTCATATGAACGATGAAATGAAGGCGCTTCTGAAGCGCCGCGGCAAGCGATTTGCCATTGCCAGGTCACTTGATGCCGCGGCGCTCCTCTCAAAAGCCGGTGTCATGCGTAGGGCAAGAGGACGGGGAGCAATCTTCACGCTGCACCACGTCCGACCGGAAGAGGCTACCTCGTTTGCCGCGAACAAGCACCTCGAAGTCACGCCGGACTTCCTCGACGGCGCCATCAGCCGGCTTCGGAACGAAGGCTACGACTTCATCGGACTGGACGATGTCCCGACCCGCCTGGAGGCCGCGGACCAGCGGCCGTTTGCGGCCTTTACCCTGGACGACGGCTACCGGAACAATGCCGAACACGCGCTTCCGGTGTTCGCGAAGCACGGCGTCCCCTTCACCATCTTCTTTACCCGTGGCTTCAGCGAGCGCACCCACACCCTCTGGTGGGAAACGCTCGGCAGTCTCCTCGCACGGCAGGAAACGCTCGTGTTCGCCTTCGGCCAGGGTGAGGAGCGGCTCGACCTTTCGACCGAGCCTCTGAAACTGAAGGCGTTCGACCGCTTCGCCCGGTTCGTCGCAACCGAAGCCGAGGAGATCGCGGTGGCGCGGATCGACGAACTGGCGCGCCAACACGGGATCGAGCCGCTGAAGATCACCGACGATCTCGTCATGAATGACGAAGAGTTGCGGCGGATCGAGTCGCATCCGCTGGCATCCGCAGGCGCCCATACGCTGAGCCACCGCGCCGTCGCGCGGCTTTCTGCGGAGGAGGCAAGACGCGAGATGGAACGATCGGCTGACTGGATCGAGGCGCTGACAGGCAAGCGCCCCCGGGCCTTCGCCTATCCCTACGGATATCCGGCGGCCGTATCTCGCCGCGACGAGGAGATCGCGCAGGAGGCGGGCTTTGCGGTCGCGGTCACCACCCAGCCCGGCACGATCACGGACGATTGGGCGGAACGGATGACGGGCCTGCCCCGGATTTCACTGAACGGACACTTCCAGCACCCCCGCCACGTGTCCGCCCTTGCCTCGGGCATTCCCTTCAAGCTGCTGCGCTAGGGTCAGGGATACATCCTGACCTTTTCCCATGCACCTTCCGGCGAGGAGCGGCGGAACTCGATCCGGTCATGCAGGCGGAACGGCCGGTCGTGCCAGAACTCGATGGAGACGGGCTTGATCCGGAAACCGGACCAGTAGGGCGGGCGCGGGATCTCGCCGATCGCATAGCGGGCAGCGTATTCGGCGACGGCCTTTTCCAGCGCGAAACGCCCTTCCAGTGGTCGGGACTGCTTGGAGGCCCAAGCACCGATGCGGCTGCCGCGGGGACGCGTCGCGTAATAGGCGTCGGCCTCGGCATCGCTCACGACCTCGACCTCGCCCCTCAGCCGCACCTGCCGGCGCAGCGACTTCCAGTGGAAGCACATCGCCGCCTTCTTCTGGCCGAGGATTTCGCGTCCCTTCTGGCTCTCGAAGTTGGTGTAGAAGACAAAACCGCTCTCGTCATAACCCTTCAGCAGGACCATCCGCACGTTCGGCATGCCGTGCTCGTCCACGGTGGCAAGCGCCACCGCCGACGGATCGTTCGGTTCGGATGCCTCGGCTTCCTTCAGCCATTTTCCGAACAGGGCAAAAGGCTCGTGCTCGTCGGTAAAGTCACCCGTTGTTAACTCACTCTCAGACATATTGACTAATATACTCCCGACTGGTGAATTTGCCCGTGACTCAGCCCGGACAGGACGCAAGGTGGTACTGATAGCAAAGTCGAACAAGCGCTCAAAGTGGCTGGCCCGGACAAGTCTCAACGCGTTCGCCCTGATCTCGCTCGCGCTCGCCTCGACGTCATGCACCAGCAGCCTCGACCTGCTCGGCAGCGCATCCAAGGTCGACCGCTCGATCTCCACGGGAACCGTGGGCCGCAACGGATCGGAAGACGTGCTGTCGGACGAGGCCACGGTCCGCAACGCCGTGACATCCGCCGACCTCGCCAAGATGGGCGACACTCCCCTGCCCTGGGCAAATGCTGCAACCGGCAGCGCGGGCGTCGTATCGACCATCAAGGAGGCGCGCGATGCCGGGCGTCTGTGCCGTGACTTCACCACCACCCGCCATTCCTACGAGGGGATAGCGATGTTTTCGGGGCAGGCCTGCCTGACGGGCCGCGGCGACTGGCTGCTGACCGCTTTCGATCGCCGCTAGGCTTGATCCGTCCGGCGTCGCGTCGGGCGCTGTAACCACTGATTCAGGATTGTGCTGATAACCTCCGGTTCCGTGGGACGCCGGGGAAGGAACCCGTCGAGTCCGCGGACGTTGTTGAAGCATAACAGGCCGGCCTCGATTCGCAGGAGCGGCCATTCTTTTGAACCGGTGGTCATTTCATGCGTGATCCGTATTCTGTTCTTGGTGTGCAGCGAACTGCCGACGCAGACGAGATCAAGGCTGCGTGGCGTTCCAAGGCCAAATCGGTCCATCCCGATCACAACCAGAGCGATCCTGCCGCGTCGAGCCGCTTCGCGGAGGTCGGCCGCGCCTACGAGGTGCTGAAGGACCCGGAACGGCGCAAGCGCTACGACCGTGCAGTCGATGCCCACCAGACGATCATGCAGCAGCGCCAGTCGGCGCGCGAGGCCGCGGAGCGCGCCAAGGCCGCCAAGGCGAATGCCGAGAAGGTGATGGAAGAACTCGCGCGGGCCAACGCCCAGCGCGCCCAGGCCCAGGCGAAGGCCAAGGCAAAAGCCAGTTCCTCGGCACCGGACGCCGAGACCGCCGAGGACATGGTCGAGCGCATATTCGGCGCCCCGAACGAGGCAGGTTCCGGCACAGGCACAGGCACAGGCACTGGCACTGGCACGAGCCCGGGGACAGGCGAGAGCCGGACCAGGCCGGGTGAGGAAGCCGCCGCAAAGTCGCAGGCCGAGCAGACGTCCGCCTTCACCCAGGGCCCGGCCTCCGAGACCGACAGGGTTCCGTCCGATGCCCGCGGCCCCGGCTCGCAGGAGCCGCGTCCCCTCCCCGTCCAGGCGGTCGACCTGATCGCCTCCCTCGTGCGCCGCATTCGCGGTCTCAACGCTCCGCCGGAAAAGGCGCCGGACCACGCGGTCGAGGCCCATGTTTCCCTCGAGGAGCTCCTCAAGCAGGGCTGGGTGACGATCAAGCTGCCGGAGGAGCGCGAAGTCCGCTTCCTGCTCGAGCCCGGCATGACCGCCGGCCATGTCGCGCGGCTGAAAAGCCAGGGGTTGAAGGTCCCCGGCATGCTGCGCGGTGACCTTCTGGTCACCCTCAAGCTGGTGCCCGACGCCCAATTCCGGGTCGAAGGATACGATATCCACTCTATAATGCCGATCTCGCTGGAGGACGCGGTACTCGGGACAGAGACGCAGGTCGAAACGCCGGAAGGATCGCGACAGATCTCGATTCCGCCGTGGTCCGGGTCCGACCGGGCGATCGAACTCGAAGAGCTCGGACTCCATGACGCCGAGGGCAAGCGCGGCAAGCTGGTGGTCGAGCTGCGGGTGATGCTCTGGGAAAAGCCGGACGCAAAAATCACCGACCTGATGCGTCACATGCGCGAAGGCCTCTACATCTGAGGCCGTTTCGCCGCGCTTTCCATTCGAGCACTCTTTGTTACGACCCGCTACATGAGATGATCCAACTCAACTTGAACGGTTGGAGCGCCTATGCGATAGGCAGCCTTACTTTTCAGGTTCAGCTTTCGTCTCAGGGGACACAGCATGGTTCAGGCTTCAGGCCTCATGGCAGGCAAGCGCGGCGTCATTATGGGCGTCGCCAACAACCGCTCGATCGCTTGGGGCATTGCAAAGGCCATCCACGCACAGGGAGGCGAAGTCGCCTTCACCTACCAGGGCGAGGCGCTGCGCAAGCGCGTCGAGCCGCTGGCCGCGGAAATCGGCGCGGTTGTTGCCGGTGACTGCGACGTCAGCGACGAGGCGAGCATCGATGCGGCATTCGCCGAAATCGAAAAGATGTGGGGCAAGATCGACTTCCTCGTCCACGCGATCGGATTCTCCGACAAGGATGAGCTGACCGGTCGCTACGTCGACACGACGGCCGACAATTTCGACAAGACGATGCGCATCTCCGTCTATTCCTTCACCTCGGTCGCCCGGCGAGCCGAGAAGCTGATGACGGACGGCGGCTCCATGCTGACCCTCACCTATTACGGTGCCGAAAAGGTGATGCCGAACTACAACGTCATGGGCGTTGCCAAGGCGGCGCTGGAGGCGAGCGTGAAGTATCTCGCCGTCGATCTCGGCCCGCAGAAAATCCGCGTCAACGCCATTTCCGCCGGCCCGATCAAGAC
>JAEZHO010000210.1 GCA_023416545.1 Pseudomonadota bacterium | reverse complement strand
GTCTCGGAGGTCACCATCGCGTCCAACCTGAAGGACATGTTCATGCGCCTGACGCCGGCCAGCGATATCGACCGGAAATTCGGCGTCGCGTCGCCCACCATCGCGATCGAGGGCATGACGCTGGCAGGACGTTGATCCGATGACCACCGGAGAGCACGACTGGCAAGCCGATCTCGACCTCATCCGCAAGGCAGCCGTCGAGGCGGGTGCGGTTGCACATTCCTTTTTTGGACGTTCTCCGGAGGTCTGGTGGAAGAACGAGGGACGTTCCCCCGTCAGCGCGGCGGATTTCGCCGCCAACGAGCGCCTTGAAAAGCTCCTGACCGCCGCTCGGCCGGACTACGGCTGGCTGTCGGAAGAGACCGATGACGACAATGCGCGGCTTTCGCATGAAACGCTTTTCGTGGTCGATCCCATCGACGGTACCCGGGCGTTCATTGCCGGCGAGCGGACCTGGTGCGTCTCCGTCGCAGTCGTCCACCGGGGTCGGCCCGTCGCCGGCGTCCTGGTCGCCCCGGCGCTGAACGAGGAGTTCTGCGCCAGCCTGGATAGCCCGGCGCTCCGCAACGGCGAGGCGATATCCGTATCCCGCCCGGATCCGGAACTCCCCCTCACGCTGGCCATCTCTGAGGAGTTGCTCAGGGCCCTTCCGGCGTCACAGACCCAGGCGATCCGCCGGGTGCGGCACATCCCCTCGCTTGCCTACCGGCTGGCGCTGACCGCCGATGGCCGGATCGACGGCACGATCGTCAGGAAGAATTCCCATGACTGGGATCTCGCCGCAGCGGATCTCATTCTCGAGCGTGCCGGTGGCCGGTTGCTCGATGCGACTGGCCACCCGCTTGTCTACAACCGCCAGAGCGTGAAGCACGGAATGCTCTATGCCGGGGCTGGCCCGGCTCTGGACAAACTGTCCAGGTTCATGCCAGACGAACGGGCGGATTGACGCTTTTCCCCGCGCCGGAAAGATCGCGGGGAGACGAACCGAAGGAACTGACGATGACCGAAGCTACCGAGAAGAAACAACTCCTGCACCTGGTATTTGGCGGCGAACTGTCCAGCCTCGAGGGCGTGCAGTTCAAGGACCTGAACAATCTCGATATCGTCGGTATCTTTCCCGACTATGCCAGTGCTCTCGCGGCATGGCGCTCGAAGGCGCAGCAGACCGTCGACAACGCTCAGATGCGCTATTTCATCGTCCACATGCACAAGCTCCTCGAGCCGGAAGCCAAGGGCTGACAGGCTCAAAGCAGGGGATATCCGGTCGCGGCGGCTGGATGCGTCAGCGCTTCTGCTCCAAGATTGCCGGCGCCATTTTGACGTATTTCTAACCGACTAGACCAGTGCCGGCCCAACGGAGGACTTTTCACCATCAGCGGACACGAGCGGCGATCAGGGACGGGCGTGATAAGCAAGGCTCTGGCGCGTCTGGCGCTTTCGGGCTACCGCGTGGCCGGCATTCTCGCATATCCGTTCGCCAGCCCCTTCCTTGCCTACAGAAGCTGGAAAGGCAAGGAAGACCGTGCGCGCCGCTCGGAGCGGCTTGGCCATGCCAGCCGGCCGCGTCCCCAGGGGCCGCTCGTCTGGGCCCATTCGGCGAGCGTCGGCGAGACGCTTGCGCTCATCCCGCTGCTGCGCGAACTCGGGCGTCGCGACATCCACGTGCTCCTGACCACCGGCACCGTCACCTCCGCGGAACTGGTCAGGAACCGGCTGGGAGACCAGGTCATCCACCAGTATGTGCCGCTGGACCTGAAGTTCTCGGTCAAGCGCTTCCTCTCCCACTGGCGGCCCGATGCCTGCATCACGGCGGAATCGGAGATCTGGCCGACGACGCTCCTCGAACTCCACCGGCGAAAGATCCCGCAGATCACCGTGAATGCGCGCATCTCCGACCGGTCCTACGAGCGCTGGCAGCGCCACGAGACGATCGCGGAAGCCCTTTTCGGGAAGATGTCGCTCGTCGTCGCGCAGTCGGACCTCGATGCCGAACGGTTCAGGGATCTGGGCGCATGGCCGGTCCTCGTCTCCGGCAACCTTAAGGGTGATACCGACCCGCCCCCTTGCGATCCGGCGGCGCTCCAGCGCTATCGGAGCGAGATCGGCGAACGCAAGACATGGGCCGCGATCTCGACCTTCGCGGGCGAGGAAAGGGCCGCGGCCGGCATTCACAAGGCGCTCAAGCCGCGAAACGGGCAGCTGACGATCATCGTCCCGCGCCATCCCGAGCGGTCCGACGAGATCGAGGAAATGCTCAAGGCCCAGGGCCTCGTCGTCGCAAGGCGCTCCCGCAACGATCCGCTGACCCCCGAAACCGACATATTCCTCGGCGATTCCATGGGCGAGATGGGACTTTATCTCCGCCTCACCGAACTCGCCTTCGTCGGCCGGTCGCTGACAGGAGAGGGCGGGCAAAACCCGCTCGAACCCGCCATGCTCGGCTGTGCGGTCCTGTCGGGAAGTCACGTCCAGAATTTCAGGGATGCCTATGCCAATCTCGTGCGCAAGGGCGGTGCCCGGCTGGTGCGCGACGTCGAGATGCTGGCCAAGGCCGTCCACTACCTGCTTTCCAACGATGTCGCCCGCCGCAAGATGATCGACGCAGGCCAGGACACGATCAACGACATGCGCGGCGCTCTGTCGATCACGGTCAAGGCGCTCGAACCCTACATCAATCCGCTGACCGTCAGCGCAAGGCTGCAGCCGAAGGCGGCGACGGCCCGATGACCGCCCGATGACCCCTGCCAGCTTTCCCGGCATCGCCGGTATCCTGTTCGACAAGGACGGTACGCTGATCCGCTATGACGAGAGCTGGGGCCCGGTGAACCGGGAGGCGGCCCGCATCGCGTCAGCCGGCGATCCGGACCTCGAGCCGAGGCTTCTGCTGGCTGCCGGCATGGACCCCGTATCCGGACATACCCGTGCCGACAGCCTGCTTGCGGCAGGCAATGCAGCCGAGATTGCGCTTGGTTTTGCAGCCGCCGGTTCTCCGGTCGATGCTGCGGAACTGACGGTTCTTCTCGACGACCTGTTCCTGCGGGCCGTGGACTACGCCGTCCCCGTGACGGACCTTCGGCTTCTCTTCGGGAGGCTGAAGGCGCGGGGCATGAAGATCGGCGTCGCCTCCAGCGATAACGAGGCGTCCATCCGCCACACGATCGCACGGTTCGGGATCGAAGGCTGCGTCGACTTCGTCGCCGGCTATGACAGCGGTTTCGGAAGCAAGCCGGAGCCCGGCATGCTGCTTGGCTTCTGCGCAACGACCGGTCTTGAGCCGCGCCAGGTGGCGATGGTCGGCGACAACCTGCACGACCTTCACATGGGGCATGCCGCCGGCGCGGGCCTGAAGGTCGGCGTGCTGACGGGAACCGGCACACGGGAGACGCTTTCGCCGATGGCGGACATCACCATCGACGATATCACCGCGCTGACGGGCCTCCTGCAGGCCTAGCGCCGCAGCCCGGGCTTGCCTTTTTGCTGCCATTCCCGTTTCTGTGCCTCTGATCGACTGGCATCTTGGGAGTTTCGCGTATGGTATCGGAAGCGCCGCCTTTCTGGTGGACCAAGGCGGATTGGCGCGCTTGGGCGCTCGCCCCGCTCTCCTATGTCTATGGCAGGGTCGCCGGCAGCCGGATGGCCAGGGCAAGCCGCGAAGGCGTGCCGGCACCGGTTCTGTGCGTCGGCAATTTCACCGTCGGCGGCGCCGGGAAGACGCCGACCGCGCTCGCCCTGGCGCTCGCCGCCCGGGAGAAGGGCTATACACCGGGCTTCCTCAGCCGCGGCTACGGCGGGTCGCTCGACGTCACGACGCTCGTAGACGTCGAGCACCACAGGGCGGCGGCGGTAGGGGACGAAGCGCTTCTGCTCGCCCGGGCCGCGACCACCGTCATCTCGCGCCGCCGGCTCGATGGCGCCCGCAGGCTGATCGCCGAAGGGGTCGACCTCATCATCATGGACGACGGTTTCCAGAGCGCCCGGCTGGCACTCGATTTCGCACTCATCGTCATCGACAGCGTGCGCGGCATCGGCAACGGGCACCTGGT
>JAEZHO010000169.1 GCA_023416545.1 Pseudomonadota bacterium | reverse complement strand
AGGTTGGCGAAACGGTGCGGGTCCTCCTCCGCCATCAGCCGGGTCAGGCCGATGAACCCTCCGATGAAAAGGAGCACTGCAAGACCGGTTCCGAGAACCAGCGAGACGAGCGATTTCATGGCATTCTCCGCATTCCGCATTCCCGCTCTAGAATGCGGGTTGGGCGGAGGAGTTCCGCGCAATGGCCGATGCTCGCCTAAAGTTCAGGTCCTGGTAACCGCCATCCTCTAGTCTTGGCGGCGGTCAAACCTGGAGATCGCAGTGAGAATTCTTGCCCTGTTCGCCGTCCTGATGCTTGGCGCCTGCGCCACCAACAGTCCGTCCGACTATCAGCCGCCGGAAACGACCCCCGTCTACGACTGAGGCCTAGCGCTCATCCTGCCGCCAGGCGTTTTCCACGAGCCAGCCGAACAGCCAGGCTTCCGCCTTCCAGCGCCATTCCTCGGTCGGTTCGCCGGTGATCTGGGGGAGGCGTTCGCGCGCCAGGAACGGGTTGCTCTCGTGCCCGAGGCCGCGCGTCCTTGCGGCCATGCCATCCTGCTGGAAATCGACGAGATTTTCGAACGGCACGGGTAACCTGCTGGCCTTAATGCAATATCAGTCGGGTCTAAATTTTCCCGGACCATGTCAGAGTCGTACCATAGTCGCAACGCTCACCTAGCAGATTGTGGGGGTTAAGTTGTTGAGCAGGATCAATGAGCCTGCGCGCGCCGCGCGTGGGGGCCGGGCGGGATCGCAAATCGACGGCCAGGTGCCGGACGTCGTTCAGAAAACGGTCGCGACGGGGAGACCGGCGGTCGGGGCATCGGCCATGCCCGCGGAGGACGGAGCGATCGAGGCGCGAATGCGGCCCTTGCCGACCTCGATCACGTGGCGCATTGCCTGGACCGCCTTTTCCGGATCACGCGAGGCGATCGCATGGGCGATCCGGAGGTGGTTGGTGGCGACTTCGGCAATCTTCTCGGGAGAGGCTGCCGGCGAGGAGAGCTGGAAGGAGATCGCCAGCGCCGCCTCGACGATCGCGCTTGCCGACCGCATGAACGGATTGCCGGACATCCGCGCGATCGCCTGGTGGAACTCGAGGTCCACCTGGGCGATGGTTTCGGGCGTGTGGCTGATGTCGTCGAAGCGCGCGGCGATGGCGTAGAGCTGGACGATGTCGTCGTTGGAGGCGCGCAGGGCCGCCGCCGCCGCCGCCGCGGGCTCCAGCGCAAGCCGCATTTCGGCGAGGTGCTCGATGAAGTCGAAGTCGAGCCCGGACTGGCAGCGCCATCCGAGCACGTCGGCATCGAAGAAGTTCCATTTCGAACGGTCGAGGACGCGGGTGCCGACCTTGGCCTTGGGTTCGATCAGCCGCTTGGCGGCGAGCGTCTTCATTGCCTCGCGAAGGACGGTGCGGGAGACGTCGAAGCGGGCGGAGAGCTCCACGTCGCCGGGAAGAAGTGAGCCCTCGGGAATCCTGCCGGCGACGATCGCACTGCCAAGCTCGGCAACCACATGCGCGTGGCTGCTGCGACCCCTGTGGCCGGTGATCGTCGATTCAAGCAGTCCCAATCATGCCTCCTTCAGGCGCGCATCCGCCAGGCGCCCCTCGGCGAGCTTGCGATCCGAATACCATACAATGCCGCGCTGCAGGACAATGAAGGTGAACAGCAGGATGCCGATCACGATCTTCGTCCACCAGGAGGACAGCGTGCCGTCGAACACGATATAGGTCTGGATAAGCCCCTGTATCAGTATGCCGACAAACGTTCCCGCGACAAGCCCGGCGCCGCCGGTGAGCAAGGTCCCGCCGATCACGACCGCGGCGATGGCGTCGAGTTCAACCCCGACGGTGGCGAGCGAGTAGCCCGACGAGGTGTAGAGCGTGTAGGCAATTCCGGCGAGGCCGGAGAGGAAACCGGACAGCGCGTAGATGCCGATCGTCGTGCGGCCGATCGGCACGCCCATGAGTTCGGCCGATTGCGGGTTGCCGCCGATCGCGTAGACGTTGGCGCCGAACCGGGTCCGCCCGGCGATGAAGGCGCCGACGATGAAGACGACCAGCATCAGCATGGCCATGGCGGTCAGGCGTCCGCCTCCGGGGAAGCGGAAATAGAAGCCCTGGATCGCGTCGATCACCGGGTGGGAGATTGGTACCGATTGGGTGGAGATGAGATAGGCGACGCCACGGGCAAGGAACATGCCGGCCAGCGTGACGACGAAGGGCGGGATGGCCAGGAAGCGGATCATCAGCCCCATGGCGGCGCCGAAGGTGGTGGAGATGGCGAGCACCGCCCCGAAGGCGACGAGCGGGTTGACGCCGAGGCTGCCGACCATGACCGCGACGAAGACGCTGGTGAATGCGATCACCGAGCCGATCGACAGGTCGATGCCGCCAGACAGGATCACGAAGGTCATGCCGACCGCGGCGATGCCGAGGAAGGCGTTGTCGGTTAGGAGATTGCCGATGACGCGGGTCGACAGCATGTTGGGAAACTGCAGGACGCAGGCGAGGTAGGCGAGAAGGAAGATCGCGAGCGCCGCGACGAAGGGGAGGTTGCGGGTATGGATCACGGCGCCGTCCTTTCCGCCTTCACGGTTTCGACCGTCCGCCGCGACGGCTTCAGGAAGCCAAGCAGCGTGGCGACCGCGGGAGACTGGAGCGTCAGCACCAGGATGATGATGCCCGACTTGATGACGAGGTTGAATTCCGGCGGGAAGCCGGAGACGAGGATGCCGGTGTTGATCGACTGGATGATCAGCGCGCCGATGAGCGCCCCGAGGATGGAGAAGCGGCCGCCGTTCAGCGAATTGCCGCCGATCACCACGGCGAGGATGGCGTCGAGTTCCAGCCAGAGGCCGGCATTGTTGGCGTCGGCGCCGCGGATGTCGGCGGTGACGATCAGGCCGGCCACCGCCGCCATGATGCCGGAGACCGCATAGACGAAGAAGAGCAGGAAGCGGGCGCGGATGCCGGCGAGCATGGCGGCCCGCCGGTTGATGCCGGTCGCCTCGATGAGGAAGCCGAGCGCCGTGCGGCGCACCAGAAGGCCGACAAGGACGGCCGCGCCCATCCACATCAGGATCGGGATCGGCACGCCGGACACGGTTCCCGAGCCGAGCGCCGCGAAGCTCTCGTTGTTGAAGGTCAGGATGACGCCTTCGGTGACGAGCTGGGCGATGCCGCGGCCGGCCACCATCAGGATCAGCGTGGCGATGATCGGCTGGATGTCGAGGACGGCCACGAGGAAGCCGTTCCAGAAGCCGCAGAGCAGCCCGACTGCGAGCGATACGACGATGACGGTCACCAGGGAGTGACCGTCGCTGATCAGGGTCGCCGCGACCGCGCCGCAGATGGCGATGACGGCGCCGATCGAGAGGTCGATGCCTCGGGTCGCGATCACCAGCGTCATGCCGATCGTCAAAAGCGCGACGGGGGCGGCGCGCACCATGACGTCCACCAGGCTCCCGTAGAGGCGCCCGTTCTGGAAGGTGACGTCGAGGAAGCCCGGCGACAGGATGGTGATCAGCGCGATGATGATCGTCAGCGCGGCAAGCTGCGGCGCGATACGGCGCAGATGGCGGGTCAGCGCGTTCATCAGGCGGCCTCCGTCTGCGATGGCGCCGCGATTGCCTTCATGATGTTGTCGGCGGTGATATCCTCGCCGGTCAGTTCCGCCACATGGCGTCGGTCGGCAAGCACGATGACCCGGTGCGCGACGGCCGTCAGTTCCTCCAGTTCGGAGGATATGACCACGAGCGACATGCCTTCGGCGCACAGCTTCTCGATCATCTTGAGGATTTCCGCGTGGGCGCCGATATCGATGCCGCGGGTCGGCTCGTCGAGGATCAGCAGGCGCGGATGGGTGGCGAGCCAGCGGGCAAGGATCGCCTTCTGCTGGTTGCCGCCGGAAAGGAACTTGATGGGACGGTCGGGATCGGGAGGCCGGATGTCTAGCGACCTTATGTATTCGTCAGCCAGGTTCCGCCGGTCGCGCGGCGAGATGGGCCTCGACCACCCCTGTCTTGCCTGCAGGGCGAGCGCGATGTTCTCGCTCACGGAGAAATCGCCGATGATGCCGTCCGTCTTGCGCTCCTCCGGGCAGAAGCCGAAGCCGTGGCGGATGGCGGTCTCGGGAGAGGCGATGCGGACCTCCATGCCGTCGATCCTCGCGGTGCCGCTGTCTGGCGCATCGACGCCGAAGAGCAGGAAGGCGGTCTCGGTGCGGCCGGACCCGAGCAGTCCCGCAATGCCGACGACTTCTCCGGGCCGCAGGTCGAGATCGAAGGGGGCGACGCTGCCGCGTCTTCCGTAACCGGAGAAGCGGATCGGCGCCTCGCCCCTGTCGACGGTGGCTTCGACCGCATGGTGCTCGTGGGTGATGTGCTGGAGTTCGCGGCCGAGCATCATCGAGATCAGTTCCATGCGCGGCAGGTCGGCGATCGCCCGGCTTCCCACGAGGCGGCCGTTGCGCAGGACGGTCACCCGATCGGCGATGGCGTAGACCTGGTTCAGGAAGTGGGTGATGATGATGATGCCGAGCCCCTGGGCGCGGAGGCGCCGCAGAACGGCGAAGACCATTTCGACCTCGTGGGCGTCGAGGCTCGCCGTTGGCTCGTCCAGCACCAGGACCTTCCCCGAAAGGTCCACGGCGCGGGCGATGGCGATGATCTGGCGGATCGCGACGGAGTAGGAAGAGAGGAGGGCGTCCACGTCGATGTCGAGGCCGTAGCCCTCCAAGAGGTCCCGGGCCCGCCTTCGCATTTCCCGCCTGTCGACAAGGCCGAACCGGCGCGGCTGGCGGCCGAGAAAGAGGTTTTCGGCAACCGTGAGGTTCTCCAGGAGGTTGACCTCCTGGTAGACGGTTCCGATGCCGAGCGCCTGCGCCTCGGCGACATTGCCGGGCTCGATCCTTTCCCCGTCCAGGGTCACGCTGCCGCGGTCGCCGCTGTAGACGCCGGTCAGTATCTTGATGAGCGTCGACTTGCCGGCGCCGTTTTCGCCGAGCAGAGCGTGGATCTCGCCGCGGCTCAGCGCGAAGTCGACGCTGTCGAGGGCGGTGATGCCGAGAAAGCTCTTGCCGATGGCGCGGGCTTCCAGAAGGGGAGTGGGTTCCATGTGCGGGATGTCCTGCGGCCTGCGGCCGGAAGCGCATGGGCGTTTCCGGCCGTCTGGTTCAGGGAAGAGGCGCCACTTGCGCCTTCTCCGGCTCGATCAGTAGCCGAGGCCCTTCTTGGACTCGTAGACCTTCATCGGGTCGTCCGCGGCGGTATAGAGCTTGGATTCCGTCTGGATCCACTTCGGCGGCTCCTTCTTGTCCTTCAGGTAGGCATCGAGGACGTCGAATGCCGGGCCCGCCATGTTGGGCGTCAGTTCCACCGTGGCATTGGCTTCCCCGTCGGCCATCGCCTTGAAGATGTCCGGCACGGCGTCGATCGAGACGATCTTGATCTCCGTGCCCGGCTTCAGGCCGGCCTCCTTGATCGCCTGGATGGCGCCGACGGCCATGTCGTCGTTATGGGCATAGACGGCGCAGATGTCCTTGCCGCCACCTTCCGCCTTGATGAAGCTCTCCATCACTTCCTTGCCCTTGGTGCGGGTGAAGTCCCCCGTCTGCGAGCGGGCGATCTTGATGTTGGCGTGGCCTGCGATGGCTTCCTCGAAGCCCTTCTTGCGGTTGATGGCGGGCGAGGAACCGGTGGTGCCCTGGAGTTCGACGACCTTGCAGTCCTTGTCGCCGACTTCCTTTACCAGCCAGTCGCCGGCGACCTTGCCTTCATGGACCTGGTCGGAGGTCACGGCGGTGAGGTAGAGGTCCTCGGGCGCCTCGATCTGCCGGTCGAGCAGGATGACCGGGATTTCCTCCTCCTTGGCTTCCTGGAGGACGGCATCCCAGCCGGTGGCCACGACGGGAGCGACGAGGATGGCGTCGACGCCCTGTGCGATGAAGCCCCGGATCGCCTTGATCTGGTTCTCCTGCTTCTGCTGCGCGTCGGCGAATTTCAGGTCGATGCCGCGCTTCTCCGCTTCCTGCTTGGTGACGGTGGTTTCGGCTGCGCGCCAGCCGGATTCCGAGCCGATCTGCGAGAAGCCGACGGTCAGGGATTGTGCGGAAACGGTGGATGCCAGGCATGCGGAAAAGGCGACGGTAACCGCCGCGAGAGCCTTCTTCATCTTAGATCCTCCCAGAAGATGATGGCCTATGGACAACACAGAGTTGGCATATTGTCATACTTTTGCAAGACGTTTTTGATGCTCCACCAACAGGGTCCATTAGAAGCTATTTTGAATTACCACTCAGATCATTGAAATCAAACAGAAATATTAGGCGTCTCTGTGAGGGTTGTCAGACAGCCTGATATTCTGTGCTCTGCTTGACAAGGTCGCGTTTCCTCCAATAGTGCTATTAATGTTCCATCTGTGACGGTGGTGCGGGGAGGTGCCATGGCGGCATCCGTGAATGCGCAGGTAGAGGATCCATGCTTCGAATTCTTCAGGTACGTGAGGGCGACAGCCAGGTGGTGGTCGCGTGGGACGGTGTTGGGGCTGCGCGAACTGTCCGCGGCGTCACGTCCACCTATGAACTGGCCAAAGCTGCCATCGAGGCAGGCCAGTCGCTTGCCGAGAAGATCGACGCGCTCGGCTATGGAGCGGAAGTGGACCTGGATCGTGCCCGTAGCGAAGGCCGCCTCGGTCTTCCCGTCGCGCATCCCGATCCGGCGCATTTCTTCGTGGCCGGAACCGGCCTGACGCATCTCGGCTCCGCCGACGGTCGCGACAAGATGCACAAGGCGGCGCAATCGGCCGAGAAGCCGACCGATTCCATGCGCATGTTCCAGATGGGCGTGGAGGGTGGCAAGCCGGCCGAAGGGCAGGAGGGCGTGCAGCCGGAATGGTTCTACAAGGGTGACGGGTCGCAGTTGCGCGCCACCGGCGAGGATCTCGTCTCGCCGGGGTTCGCGCTTGACGGCGGCGAGGAGCCGGAACTGGCAGGCATCTACCTGATCGGCCCCGACGGCATTCCCTATCGTCTCGGTTTCTGTCTCGCCAACGAGTTCTCGGACCATGTGACGGAGAAGGGCAACTATCTCTGGCTCGCCCATTCCAAGCTCCGCCAGGCGGCGCTCGGTGCGGAACTGATCGTCGGCGACCTGCCGCAGAGCGTCGAGGGAACGTCCCGTATCCGGCGCGGAGACGAGGTCGTCTTCGAAAAGCCCTTCGTCTCGGGCGAGGCGAACATGTCCCACTCGATCGCCAATCTCGAGCATCACAACTTCAAGTACGATCTCTTCCGGCGGCCAGGCGACCTGCACGTCCACTTCTTCGGCACTGCGACGCTCTCCTTCTCGGAAGGCATCAAGACGGAGCCGAACGACGTCTTCGAAATCTCCGCGGAGCCCTTCAAGCTGCCGCTGGTCAACCGGTTGACCGTCGCCACCTCCACCTCCGTCCCCGTCCGCAAGCTCTGAGGCCGAGATGACCATCCGCCTCGCCATCGTCGGGCTCGGGAAGATCGCAAGGGACCAGCATCTCGGTGCGATCGAGGCGACCGACGGCATCGAACTCGTGGCGGTGGCGAGCCGCAATGCGACGCTGCCGGGCGTGGCGTCGTTCGACGACATAGACGAGCTTCTGGCGTCGGATGTCGAGGTGGATGCCGTCTCCCTCTGCACGCCGCCGCAAGGGCGCTTCGCCCAGGCGCGCGCGGCGCTTTCCGCCGGCAAGCACGTCATGCTGGAGAAGCCGCCCGGCGCCACGCTGTCGGAGGTCCATGCGCTCGAGGCCCTCGCCAAGGCGAATGGCGTCAGCCTCTTTGCCACCTGGCATTCCCGCGAGGCGGCGGCGGTGGAGCCGGCGAGGGCGCTTCTGGCCCACCGGACGCTTTGCTGCGTCGTGGTGGAGTGGAAGGAAGACGTCCGCCACTGGCATCCGGGCCAGGCCTGGATCTGGGAGCCCGGCGGGCTCGGCGTCTTCGACCCGGGCATCAACGCGCTGTCGATCGTCACCCGCATCCTGCCGGAGGCGTTCCACCTTACGCGCTCCGACCTGTTCTTTCCGGAAAACCGCGCCGCGCCGATTGCAGCGAAGCTCGCCTTCGAGACCGGTTCGGGAGTTCCGGTCGAGGCGGAGTTCGACTGGCGGCAGACCGGACCGCAGACCTGGGACATCCGCATCGACACGCAGGAAGGGCCGGTGGTGCTGACCCATGGGGGCAGCCGGCTGATCGTGGACGGCGAACCGCGGATCGTCGAGGAAGATCAGGAATATCGCAACCTCTACCGCCACTTCGTGTCGCTAGTCGGTGACAGCCTGATCGACGCCGATTTCTCGCCGCTGGTGCATGTCGCCGACGCATTCATGCTGGGGCGGCGCACGGGTGTCGAAGCTTTCGAGGACTGACGGCCTTTTGACCGTCCGTCCCTTATTTCACGCATGAGAAGAAGAACATGAGCAATTCAGAAAACCTGCC
>JAEZHO010000148.1 GCA_023416545.1 Pseudomonadota bacterium | reverse complement strand
AAGAGCGGCTTTGCGGCGGGCTTCTCGCTCTCCTGCATCGTCGCGACGGCGACCCTGCTTCTTCTCGCCCTCATCGCGCGGCGCGTCTATGCCGCTGCCCGCATCGGCGAGAGCGCGCTCGCATCCCACTGAACCGGAAAGAGCTTGACCGGTTCATGCAAAACCCGCGGCAAGCCCTTGAACCGACTCGAAATCCTCCCGGAAACGCAGCAGCTCCTTCGCCTTCAGGTCCGGATCCGGGATGCGCAGAAGATAGGACGGGTGGACGGTGACGAAGAGGCTTCTTCCGCCCTCCATCGGCATCGGCCTGCCTCGGACATCGGCCAGCCTGCGCCGGTCGTCGGTCAGCGCGAAATAGGCCGTCGCGCCCATGGCGACGACGAGCTTGGGCTTCACCAGCGCAATCTCCCGGCCGAGCCACCAGCGGCACTGCTCGACTTCTCTCTTCGATGGTTTCTGGTGGATGCGCCGCTTGCCGCGCGGCTCGTACTTGAAGTGCTTCACCGCATTGGTGACGTAGAGCGAACTGCGGTCGAGCCCGGCGTCGCGGATCACCTCGTCGAACACCCTCCCCGCCGGGCCGACGAACGGCCTGCCTGCAAGGTCCTCCTGGTCGCCCGGCTGCTCTCCCACCACCATGATATCGGCCGCGGGATTGCCCTCGCCGAATACCGTCTGCGTCGCCTTGCAATGAAGCGGGCATCGCGTGCAGTGGCGCACCTCCTCCTTCAGCGCCTCGATCGTGCCGGCCGGAGGCGGCTGCGGGCCCGGCTGAAGCGCGGCGGCGGCCTGCAGCCGGTGATGGAACGGCTGCGGCTCGCTCGCCGCCTTCGACGCCATCTCCATGACGCTTCGCTCGGCATTGGCGATGAGGCCGGGAATGAGGTCCGCTTCCGGCAGGTTCTTCCAGTATTTCTTCGGCATCTCGGCCGTCATCGCCTTCACCTTCAGGCGGGCAGGATTGAAGATCGAGGCATAATAGGTCCGCCAGAGGTCGTCGGCCTCGTCCCTGAGGTCCGGCTTTACCGCCGGCTCGCTCGTCACGCGCAGCGTCTCGCCGTCCCAGGACGCCGACCCCTTCGGCGTCGCGATCAGCCAGTCCATGTCGTTGAAGCGCCGCTGGAAGAAGGGAGCCACCCGCTCGACGATGTAGTGGTCCGGCTCGAACCAGGCGACGAAACGACGGCGCCCGGCCTCTCCCGGCGGCAGCGTCACCTCCTTGAACCGGACGAAGGCGGTCATCTTGTGGTAGTCGCGCCCGACCGATTTCGCCATCAGCCTCGCCGCCACCACATCCGCATCGGCGGCCATGGAAAGGATGTTGCGGTCGCGCGCCAGCCGGAAAAGCAGCCGGTAGAGAAGCCCGAACCGACCCGGATCGGAGTGACAGACGACCGCGCCGGCGAGTTTCACGAAGTCCGCCGGGACCGAGAGCGGCGGCCCCTCCGGCGCGGCCGGCAGGCTGTCGTCCACGGCATCCGGAAAGAGACTCTCCGCCTCGTCCACCGTCCGCCAGTCGACATCCCGAGGACGCACTCCACGCTGCAGAAGGGCGCGGGCGGCATCGCGCCATTCGCCGAGATTCCCCCTGCCCTCCAGCGTGATCGTGTGCATCAGAGGAGCGACAACTGTTCCGGTTTCGGTGCAAACATCGCCCGCAGGTCCGGCCGGTCGACCAGCCTGCGCGGGGACCAGCCTTCGGTGCTGATAAAGGGCTGCACCTTCTTCAGCGAGACGCCGAGCCGCTTCAGGTCGTCGAGCCGCAGGCGGGAAAAGCGGCGCGCCGCGAGGATCGCCTTGACCGTCTTCGTTCCGAGGCCCGGCACCCTGAGCAGCATCTCCCGATCGGCCCGGTTGATGTCGACCGGGAAGCGCTCCCGATGCCCGAGCGCCCAGGCGAGCTTCGGGTCGAGGTCGAGATCGAGCATTCCGTCGGGGCGCGACGAGGTGATCTCGCCGATATCGAAGCCGTAGAAGCGGTAGAGCCAGTCCGCCTGGTAGAGCCGGTGCTCGCGCATCAGCGGCGGCTTGATGAGCGGCAGGTTGCTCGAGGCGTCCGGAATGGGGCTGAAGGCGGAGTAATAGACCCGCTTCAACCCGTAGCTGCCGTAAAGCCGCGCGCTCGTGCCGAGGATGGTCGCGTCGTTCGCACCGTCGGCGCCGACGATCATCTGCGTGCTCTGGCCGGCCGGCGCGAACTTCCGCTTCCGCTTCGTCCTCAGCGTCGGCTCGCTCATCTCCTCGATCTTCAGCCGCAGCTCGCCCATCGACCGGCGGATGCTGTCCGGGCGCTTTTCGGGCGCATAGCGGCTGATCCCGGCATCCGTCGGCAATTCGATGTTGATCGACAGCCGGTCCGCATAAAGCCCCGCTTCCTCGATCAGATGCGGCGAGGCTTCCGGGATCGACTTCAGATGGATGTAGCCGCGGAAATTGTGGACCGTGCGCAGTTCGCGTGCGATTCGCACCATCTCCTCCATCGTGTGGTCGGAGGAGCGGATGATGCCGGACGACAGGAAGAGGCCTTCGATATAGTTGCGGCGGTAGAATTCCAGCGTCAGCCAGATGACTTCCTCGACCGAAAAGCGCGCCCGCTCGACATTGCTGGAGGAGCGGTTGATGCAGTAGGCGCAATCATAGATGCAGAAATTGGTGAGAAGGATCTTGAGGAGAGAGATGCATCGCCCGTCCGGCGCATAGGCGTGGCAGATCCCCGATCCCTCCGTCGAGCCCAGTCCACCTGTATCGCCCGAATGACGTCGCGTGGTGCCGCTCGACGCACAGGATGCATCGTATTTTGCCGCATCCGAGAGGATGGCCAGGCGTTCCTTGAGCGACTTCTTCATTAGCTTGTTCACTATATGTTCTTCAGTCAAAAGTCAAGAACGCCACGTCTGAGGGCGATCTGCCCTTGAAACTTTGTGTCGGGACGCCATCTCGAAACTGCTGGAAATAGCGCGTGCTGATCTGCTATAGTTCCGGAAATTCTGAGATGTGGATGGTTCCGAAGTTTTACTCCGGAACC
>JAEZHO010000114.1 GCA_023416545.1 Pseudomonadota bacterium | reverse complement strand
GGCATCGGGCTTGCGAACCGGAAACGTGTCGCCTCCGGTGACGACCGCAAAGCGATCCGCAAGACCGAGCTTTTCGATCAGCGGGATTGCCAGTTCCTCGAGCTTGTTGGTGCAGATGGCAAGTCGCATGCCGGCTGCCTCGAGTTCATCCAAGGCCTCGGCAAGTTCCGGATAGGGACGGCTCGCACCCGGCATTTCCTTCTTGTAGTGGACGAGGAAGCGCTGGAGCAGGGGCTCTGCCGCTTCGTCGTCGATCGGCTTCCCACGCATTTCGAATGCCCGCCGGATCATCACGCGGGCGCCCTGGCCGACGAGATGGGTCAGGTCGTCGTAGGTCACCGGTTCGAGGCCGGCAGCCGCAATCGTGTGGTTGAGGCTGGCCACGAGGTCCGGCGCCGTGTCGACGAGCGTGCCGTCGAGATCGAATATTACAAGGGGTGCCGTCATGAGCTGCTCCCAGCGGGATTGTCCTTGGACGAGCCCTTAGGATAGGACAACCGGGAATGCAAACGGCCACCGGCGCAATGGGCCTTTTCCTTGCCGGAGTGGCCGTGTAAACAGCAACGGCGAAACAACGAGGAGCATCTGGCGCATGGACGCCCGGCAAATGAAGATCAGGGCGGCGGAAGCCGCATTGGCCCATGTCGAGAATGGCA
This sequence comes from Pseudomonadota bacterium, assembly GCA_023416545.1. Lineage (GTDB taxonomy): Bacteria > Pseudomonadota > Alphaproteobacteria > Rhizobiales > Rhizobiaceae > Neorhizobium. The sequence continues at coordinate 10,510 of JAEZHO010000114.1, read as the reverse complement.
TGCGTCTTGGCATCGGTACCGGATCCACCGCCGACGAGTTCGTCAGGCTTCTGGCGGAGAAGGTGGCGGAAGGCCTGCAGGTCGAGGGCGTTCCGACCTCCGAGCGCACCGCGCGCCTTTGCCTTGATCTTGGCGTGCCGCTGAAGTCGCTAGACGAACTGCCGGAACTGGATCTGACCATAGACGGTGCGGACGAGGTGGACGGGCAGTTGCGCCTGATAAAGGGCGGCGGTGGTGCGCTCCTGCGTGAGAAGATCGTCGCGGCGGCATCCTCGCGGATGATCGTCATCGCTGACGAATCCAAGGTGGTCGATACGCTGGGTGCCTTCCCGCTACCCATCGAGGTCAATCCGTTCGGCCTCGTGGCGACGCGGATCGCGATCGACAAGCTGGCCGCGCGGATGGGGCTTACCGGTGAAATCCGCCTGCGCGGAACCGCCGAGGACGTCTTCACGACCGACGGCGGACACCATATTCTGGACGCATCTTTTGGCCGTATTCCTGATGCAGAGGCTCTTGCGATCCAGCTGAATTCCATACCCGGCGTCGTAGAGCACGGGCTTTTCATCAATCTAGCGTCTTTCGCCATCATCGCCGGCGAGAACGGGGCACGGACGCTCAAGGCAAAATGATAGACAGGAGCACCATTTCCATGACCAAGTTTGCGGGTTTTCGACGCGCGGCCGCTCTTGCCGTGATCGTCGCGGGCAGCATGGCTGCGCCGCTGAAGGCGCAGGAGATTTCCGAGGAACATCTGGCCGCGGCCCGCGACGCCATTGCCTCGATCAACGCCACCAGCCGTTACGACTACATCCTTCCCGGTCTCGCAGAGGGCCTGAAGGCGCAGTTCATCCAGGCTTCGCCGAACTTCCAGGAGCAGATCTCCGCGACGATCGACGAACAGGCCCTCGCGCTTGCGCCGCGCCGCGCCGACCTCGAGCGCGAAGCGGCGACGATCTATGCCAAGGCCTTCACTCTCGATGAACTGAAGGCGATCTCCGCCTTCTACGGGACCGAGGCCGGCAAGAAGCTGCTCACCAACGGCCCGCTGGTCGCCCGCGAGCTGGCCAAGGCAGTCGAAATCTGGGCGAACGGCATTTCCCGCGATCTGAACACCCAGAGCACGGCCGCCCTGCGCGAGGTCATCGATGCAAATCCGGTGGAGATGCCGCCGCTCGCACAGCCGGAGGCGCCGGCCGCTGCGGAGGGCGGTACCGAACAGCCGCAACTGCAGTTGCAGCTTCCTCCCCAATAAGACGGACCTGCTGGTCCCTGATGCTGAGCCCGGAGCGATCCGGGCTTTTGCTTTTCCGGCATCTCCCTTATATCGGCGGCGACCCGGTTGACGAAGGAGACGCCCATGACCGCTTTCGACTATGACCTTTTCGTCATCGGCGGCGGCTCCGGTGGTGTCCGCGCCGGCAGGCTCGCGGCATCGCTCGGCAAACGCGTCGCGATCGCCGAGGAATACCGTTTCGGCGGCACCTGCGTGATCCGGGGCTGCGTCCCGAAGAAGCTGTTCGTCTATGCTTCGCAGTTTCCCGAGCATTTCGAGGATGCCGCCGGATTCGGCTGGCGCGTCGGCGACGTCGCCTTCGACTGGCGGAAGCTCATCGCCGCGAAGGATGCCGAGATTGCGCGGCTGGAAGGCCTCTACCGCCGGGGACTGGAGAACGCGGGCGCGGAAATCCTCGAAACACGCGCGGAACTCGTCGATTCCCACACGATCCGCCTGGTCAAGACCGGACAGACCGTTACGGCGGAGCGGATCCTCATCGCCACCGGCGGCTCGGCCAATCCCCATGCCGCCTTGCCCGGCCATGAACTCTGCATCACTTCCAACGAAGCCTTCGACCTTCCCGAACTGCCGCGCTCCATCCTGATCGCCGGCGGCGGGTACATAGCGGTAGAGTTCGCCAACATCTTCCACGGCCTGGGAGTCGACACGACCCTGATCTACCGCGGCAAGGAGATCCTCTCGCGCTTCGACCAGGACATGCGGCGCGGCCTGCACAAGGCAATGGAGGAGAAGGGCATCCGGATCATCCTGACCGACGTGATCGAGGAGGTGCAGCGGGCGCCTGCGGGTGGCCTGACGGCGCGTACGCTGAACGGAGAGACGATTGCCGTGGAAACGGTCATGCTGGCGCTCGGACGCGATCCGAACACCGTCGGACTGGGCCTGGAGGCGGCCGGCGTGGAGGTCAACGAGCGCGGCGCGATCGTCGTCGACGATTATTCCCGCACCAGCGTGCCGCATATCCATGCGCTGGGCGATGTCACCGACCGGGTACAACTGACGCCGGTCGCGATCCACGAGGCCATGTGCTTCATCGAGACCGAGTTCCGCAGCAATCCGACGAAGCCGGATCACGATCTGATCGCTACGGCGGTATTCTCCCAGCCGGAGATCGGCACCGTCGGCCTGTCGGAAGAGGCCGCCTCCAAGCGCTTTTCGGAAATCGAGGTGTTCCGCGCCGAGTTCAGGCCGATGAAGGCGACGCTCTCGGGGCGGACGGAAAAGATGATCATGAAGCTGATCGTGGACGCCGAAAGCCGCAAGGTGGTCGGCGCGCATGTTCTCGGCCATGATGCGGGCGAGATGTCCCAGTTGCTTGGGATTTCGCTGAAGGCCGGCTGCACGAAAGAGGATTTCGACCGGACGATGGCGGTCCATCCGACCGCCGCGGAGGAACTGGTCACCATGTACCAGCCGAGCTATCGGGTCCGCAACGGGGAGCGCGTATGACCTCCCGGCCGGTAGCCGGCTGTCGCCCGCAACGGTGGCGCCTAAGGCGCTAGGCAAGAAGAGGCAGAAGGTTTATAAGCCGCGGCAAAATCGAGAACGAAAGCCGGCCCCGGCCACGGCGATAACAGGTGAACGACATGGCACAGAACTGGACCCCGACCACGTGGCGGCAGAAACCGATCCAGCAGGTCCCGGATTATCCGGACGCCGCGGCACTGGCCGCGACGGAAGCCCAGCTTGCCAGCTTTCCGCCGCTGGTCTTCGCCGGTGAGGCCCGTCGCCTGAAAAAGCACCTCGCCAACGTGGCGGAAGGCAACGGCTTCCTACTGCAGGGCGGCGACTGCGCCGAAAGCTTCATGGAGCACGGGGCGGACACGATCCGCGACTTCTTCCGGGCCTTCCTGCAGATGGCGGTCGTGCTGACCTTCGGGGCACAGCAACCGGTGGTGAAGGTCGGCCGTATCGCCGGCCAGTTCGCCAAGCCGCGTTCCTCCAACATCGAGAAGCAGGGTGACGTCGAGCTGCCGAGCTACCGCGGCGACATCATCAACGGCATCGAGTTCAACCCCGAGGCCCGCATCCCCAATCCCGAGCGGCAGCTCATGGCATACCGTCAGTCGGCCGCAACGCTGAACCTGCTGCGGGCGTTCGCGATGGGCGGCTACGCCAACCTCGAAAACGTCCACCAGTGGATGCTGGGCTTCGTGAAGGATTCGCCGCAGGGCGAGCGCTACAAGAAGCTTGCGGACCGCATCAGCGAAACGATGGACTTCATGAAGGCCATCGGCATCAGCGCCGACAACAATCCGAGCCTGCGTGAAACGGATTTCTTCACCAGCCACGAGGCCCTGCTGCTCGGCTACGAAGAGGCGCTCACACGCGTCGATTCCACCTCCGGCGACTGGTACGCCACCTCCGGCCACATGATCTGGATCGGCGACCGGACCCGTCAGGCGGATCACGCGCATGTGGAGTACTGCCGCGGCATCAAGAACCCGATCGGCCTGAAGTGCGGCCCCTCGCTCCAGCCGGACAATCTGCTGGAACTGATCGACGCGCTGAACCCGGCGAACGAGGCCGGCCGCCTGACGCTGATCTGCCGGTTCGGCCATGACAAGGTCGCCGACCACCTGCCGAAGCTGATCCGCGCCGTCGAGCGTGAAGGCCGCAAGGTTGTCTGGTCTTGCGACCCCATGCACGGCAACACGATCACGCTCAACAACTACAAGACACGGCCGTTCGACCGGGTCCTGTCGGAGGTCGAGAGCTTCTTCCAGATCCATCGTGCGGAAGGAACGCATCCGGGCGGCATCCATGTTGAGATGACCGGCAAGGACGTTACCGAATGCACCGGCGGCGCGCGGGCGGTCTCCGCCGGCGACCTGCAGGATCGCTACCATACCCATTGCGATCCCCGCCTGAACGCCGATCAGGCGCTTGAGCTCGCCTTCCTGCTCGCCGAGCGGATGAAGACGGGCCGCGACGAGAAGCGGATGGTCGTGAACGGCTGACCTTGCCGAATGAACCACGAAAAAGGCCGGTCATCCTCGTCGGACGCCGGCCTTTTTCGTTGCGCTACGCTCTTGGCGGCAGGCCGGTGGCCGCGGCGACGAAATCCGCGATGGCGCTCGTATCGTCGAGATCGAAGACGGGAAGGGCCGTGTCCGCGACCTCATGGTCGGCTGCGATGGCGACGATGTGCGGGTCGCCCGGGGCAAGCGGCTCTCGGCTTTTCGCCTCCCGGCGTCGCGCCTCGATCTTCGGGACGGGTTCACGCTTGTAACCTTCGATCAGCACGAGGTCGCACGGGGCAAGGCGCGCGAGGATCTCCTCGAACGGCGGCTCCGGTTCACCTCTCAGTTCGTGCATGATGGCAAACCGCGTTCCCGAGACCAGTGCCACTTCATGGGCGCCGGCCTGGCGGTGGCGATAGCTGTCGGCGCCGACCTTGTCGATGTCGAAATCGTGGTGGGCGTGTTTGATGGTCGAGATCCGGTAGCCCCGCCGCGTAAACTCCTCGACCAGACGGACGGCAAGGCCCGTCTTGCCGGAGTTCTTCCAGCCGGCAATTCCGAAGACGCGGGGAGGGGTCACGGCACTATCCCCAGAAAACGACGAGCGGCTTCAAGGTCTGCCGGCGTGTTGAGGTTCATGAACGGATCGACCGGTCCGATGTCCGTGGATATCAAATCCCATTCAACGGTCACTACACGGTGACGTTCGAGAAAGGAAAACATCCTCCGGTTCCGGCCGTCGGCCAGCCAGTCCTCCAGGTCGTTGGCGAGCGACAGTGGCCAGAGGCCGAAGACGGGATGGCTCCGTTGTGCGGACGACGCGATGGCAACCGCGTCCGGGTCCGTCGTCGCCGACATGAGGCGGCGCGTAAGGTCGGACGGAAAGAACGGTGCGTCCGAGGGAACGGTCAGGAGATGCGTGGCAGCCGATCCGCGACCTGCCGCGTCTCTAATTCCGGCCAGAACGCCGGCGAGCGGTCCCGGCTGGTCGGGCAGGGTGTCGGGCACGCGGCGGACGCCGGGCGGCAGTTGCAGCGAGGCGGGGGCGTTGACCGCGACCTCCGAGGCCTGCGGCTCCAGCCGCTCCAGGACGCGAGTGAGAAGTGTGCGGGAGCCGAAGGGAAGAGAGGCCTTGTCGGTGCCCATCCGGCTCGACCGCCCACCGGCGAGGATCAGTGCGGGCGGGAGCAGCGTCGTCATCGATCGCCTCCGCTGCACAGCGCCCCCTCGCGGCGATCGATCCAGCGCACGTATTCCGTGGCGGCGAGGGCAAGCACCGTCGTGGCACCCATGACAGCGAGGAGAGGCATGGTGCCGGTGTCCGGTGTCAGGACGGAACTCGCCAGAATGGAAAGCGCTGCCCCGCCGCCCAGCGTGATGGCGCCCCCCAGGCCGGAGGCGGAGCCCGCAAGGTGGGGCCGCACGCTGACCATGCCGGCATTGGCGCTCGGAAGGGTCAGTCCGTTGCCGATGCCGATCAGCGAAAGCGGACCGAAGAACGCGAAAGGATGGACGACGCCTGCGAGCGCAAACGCAAACGCCAATCCGATGCCGACGGCATTGACGATATTCCCGGACAACATCATCGGTCCGATCCCGAACCTGCGCGCATAGCGTCCCGACAGGTAATTGCCGAGCATGTAACCGGCGGCGATGGTGAAGAAGTAGAGCCCGAGCGTGGACGGCGTCAGCATCAGGATGACGCTGCCGATGAAGGGGGCGCCGCCGAGAAAGCTGAAGAAGACGCCCGAGGAGAAGGTGGCGGTCAGCGTGTATCCCCAGAAGCGGCGCGATCGCAGCAACTGAGGCCAGGTGCGAAACTGTTCGCGGAAGCTTGCGGACTTTGCCCGGTTGGTCTCGCCGAGATCGCGCCAGACGACGAGGAGCACCGCAAGGCCGGCGAGGAACATCGCCATGAAGCTCGCCTGCCAGCCGAACAGCCCGTCCAGGATCCCGCCGAGCGTCGGTGCAATCATCGGAACCACCGACATCCCCATGGTCACGTAGCCGATCATGGAGGCTGCTTCCTCCAGGGGCACCATGTCACGCACGATGGCGCGCGACAGCACGATCCCAGTCACCACGCCCGTCTGCATCAGGCGGCCGATCATGAAGACGGTGATATTGGGCGCGAACATGCAAATGAGCGTGCCGGCGAGGAGAAGCACGATGCCACCCATCATGACAGGTCGCCGCCCGAAGAGATCGGAGAGGGGGCCGATCGCGAGCTGGATGGCTGCCGTGCCGGCGAGATAGCCGGAGACGGCAAATTGCATCACCGTATAGCTCGTGTCGAAATACTCGGCCATCGTCGCCAGCGACGGAAGGAAGATGTTCATAGACATTGCGGCGAGGCCGGCGACCAGCACCAGGGTTGCGATATGCGGTGGAGTAGTGTTGTCCAGAAAGCGTGCCATGCCCACGTCAGTTGCCATCCTTCATCGGTATTGTCCGCCCCTGCTGGACCGGCCGGTCGTCCGCCGGTACCTGAGTGCGACGTCGCTCGCCCTCGCGATAGAAGCTGTAGAGGCCCGACGCGATGATGATCGCCGCGCCGATATAGACGAAGGCATCAGGGCGCTCTCCGAACAGCAGCACTCCGAGGACGAGGGCCCAGATCAGGCTCGTATAGCGGAAAGGCGCGACGAAGGAGATTTCTCCCGTTCTCATCGCCATGATCACCGCCTGGTACCCCGCGAAGACGAGCAGGGCGGCGATCACCAGGGGCAGGAAGTTATCCCAGGTGAGCGGCTGCCAGCCGCCCATGGGGGCGATCAGCAAGGCGCCGACCACCGTATTTGCACCCGCCGTGAAGAGGGTGATGGTCAGCGAGGGAACGTCGGCGACGATGCGCCGGGTGACGAGATCCCGGCCGGAGGTGAAGAAGACCGCCGCGATCACCATGAGGGAGGCCGGCACGAACCCTTCCGCCGTCGGACGCAGGATGACGAGGACGCCGAAGAGGCCGACGAGGATTGCGGCCCAGCGTCTCCAGCCGACAGGTTCCCTCAAGAAGATCGCGGCGCCGAGCGTCACGGCGAGCGGAAGAGACTGCATGATCGAGGAGACATTGGCGAAGTCGATCCGCGCCAGCGCGCTGATGAAGGTGAGCGTCGCGCCGATCTCGAAAAAGGTCCGCAGGAGGATGAGGGGCTGCAGCATGACTGAAAGCGGACGGAGGGCGCCCAGCCGGCGGGCTACGAAATAGACCAGAACAGTCGTCATGACGCCGCGCACCGTCATGATCTGGGCGACGCTGAGGGAAGACGTGGCGAACTTTACGAGGGCATCGTTGAGTGTAAATGAGGCCATGGCGAGGGACATGTAGAGAGCGCCTCTTGAATTCTCGGGGGATGCCATGACGATTCCTTCAAATGCAACCATGTGTTCTAGGGCAGCGACCGGCCTGCGGCCAGACCAGTTGAGGTCGGAAGCGTACGCAACGGCCCGGATCTGCTAGCTATCTTACCAATTCTGCCCCGGGCGAATTTGTCGATCGCCGGTTAACCCTTGTTCAAGAGATATCGCTAAGTGTGTCGCCATCCGGCATGACGCGGGAACTTCGGCCAGCCGCCCTGCAAATGTTCAAGCAGCGTGGGCAGAATTTTTCATCGGGGTCCGCATGTCCTTTATCGACAGAATTCTTCAGAGCCGCAGGATTGTGACCAAGGTCCTGCTTTTCGTCGTGCCGCTTGTGCTTCTGATCGCCGGCGTTGGTCTGGCGGGTTACTACACGGCGAATATGTTGAACGGGCACATGACGGTGACCCGCGCGACGATCGAGAACATTGCCGATTTCGATCATCTCCAGTCCGTGCTCCAGGATTTCAGCGAGCGGCCGGACGAGGCAACGCTCGCGGCGCTGGGGCAGGGGATCGACAGACAGGAAAAAGGGGTCCAGGTCCTCGACGGGTTGCTCGCCAGCGAAGAGGACAGGCAACGGATCGACGTCGTGGCGAAGCTGGCGCCGGCCATGCGACTGCGGACCGGGGAACTCTGGGACGTCAAGCAACAGCGCGACGCCAACCGTGCGGAGATCAGCGGTCATCTCGACTCGATCAAGAGCCTGTCGGCGACGGTCGAGCAACGCCTCGGCAACCTGCGCAAGAAGTTCGAGGGCCAGGAACGATTTGCCAAGGCCGCGCTGTTTGAATCCTTTGCCTACAAGTCCATTGCCGAGCGGATCGACAATCTCAGGAATGCAGTGCGGAATGCCAGTTCCGACGAGGGTACCGCCAAGGCTGCCGAAGTGCAGGCGGAGGCCCTGCTGGCGGCATTCGAACCGTTGACGCCGATGGTCAACGACAAGGTCATGCAGGGGTTCGCGCCGATCCGGGAAGGGGCCGAGAACCTTCTGAAGATCGCCAGGGCAGAGACAGCGGCTCCCGAGAAGGCACAGAGCCTGCGCGTCGCCGCCAGCGGCTTCCTGCGCTTCCAGAGCGAACTACAGCAGAACGTCCTGAAGACGTCAGGCGATGCGGCCGAACGCTTTGCAACACTGGAGGGCGACGTCACGACGCTCAAGACGCTGCTCGTCCAGGTCGAGACCGCGCTTGCGCTCGGAGATTCGCTGCAACTTCATATGGAGCGGCTGCAGTCGCAGCTGAGCGAGGAAGCCCGGCAGGCGGTCCTCAAGGATACGGCTGCCCTGCGAGCCTCCAGTCTCCAGATTGCCAATCTGGGAAGCAACAACGGCGCGATGAGCGGATTTGCGAACGATCTTGAACAGCCTCTCGCCGCGCTGGAGCGCGCGTCCGCCGAGATGCTGGCGATCGAGCAGGAATGGAGCGCCGCGCGAGCAAACGCCTCGGCGACACTTTCGCACGGTGTTGCCGGCCTTCAGGGTTTCATTGCGCAGGCCCAGGAAGTCGGGAAGGAAGACAGCGAGCGGTCCGCGAACCTCTCGGTCGTCGCCATGGTCGTCGGTACCCTTCTCGCAATCGTCGGCGGCCTGATGCTGGTGGAGACGTTGCGGGGGTCGCTCCGTCGCGTGACCGACGTGATGAAGCGGCTCGCCGAAGGAGATCTTGCCGTCAGCATCGAGGGCCGCGAACGGGGCGACGAGATCGGCGACATGGTTCGCTCCGTGACCGTCTTCCGGGACGCCGCGCTCGAAAACATCCGGCTCGAACAGGACGCCGCGGCGGCACGCGAACAGACGAGCGCGGAATCAGCGCGCCGGGCCGAGGAGCGTGCGCGGATAGCGGCGGAGCAGCATTCGGCGCTGACGGCGCTTTCCGAGGCCCTCAACCAGCTTTCGGAGGGAAATCTGGAGCGGAGCATGGACGAGAACCTCGCCAGCGACTTCGTTCCGATGGCCCGCACCTACAACACAGCGGTGGCAACATTGCGGGCGACGCTGGACGACGTGCGCGCGACGACGGGCGAGATCAACGTTGGCACCGGTAATCTCGCAACATCGGCCGACGATCTGGCCCGCCGGACGGAACAGCAGGCTTCCGCCCTGGAAGAGAGTTCGCGGGCGCTGCGGCACCTCAGCGATCTGGTGAGGTCTACGGCCGACAGCGCGAGGCAGACTGCGACGTCCGTCAACGAGACGGAGGAGTTCGCCGTCCGTTCAGGCGAGGTGGTTTCGCGGGCGGTCGGCGCGATGGACGAGATCAGCCGCTCCTCGGAGAAGATCGCGACCATTATCGGCGTGATCGACGAGATTGCCTTCCAGACCAATCTCCTGGCGCTCAACGCCGGCGTCGAAGCTGCGCGCGCCGGGGATGCCGGGCGGGGCTTTGCGGTCGTCGCCCAGGAGGTCCGGCAGCTCGCCCAGCGCTGCGCCGGAGCCGCAAAGGAGATCAAGGAGCTGATCTCGGCGAGCTCCACCCAGGTCAGCAACGGGGTTCATCTCGTCGAACAGACCGGCGGCGCGCTCAACCAGATCATCACGCATGTCATGGATGTCCGAAAATTGGTCGCCGCCATTTCCGCCGCGACCGGCGAACAGTCGACCGGAATCGGCCAGGTCACGCAGGCGGTTCACGAGGTGGAACTGATCACCCAGCAGAACGCGGCCATGGTCGAGGAGAACAATGCCGAAATCCATGGCCTTCGCCGGCGTGTGGAGGTGCTGACCGATAAGATCGACCGGTTCCGGACCGGCAGCTCGCTGGACAATTCCGCTGTCTCGGGCAGCGAGAACCGGGACGCCTACGCCGCCTGATAGCGGACAATCCCAAGATGCGGAAACGGGAGGCGTGCCGGTCGGGGCGCCTCCCGTTTCACGTCAGGCGTC
>JAEZHO010000110.1 GCA_023416545.1 Pseudomonadota bacterium | reverse complement strand
TTGTCGTCGGAGGACAGCGCGGCCGGGTATACGATCGACCCGAAGCGTCCGATGAAATCGCGACGGCTCCCGGTGAAGCTGGAGACTTCGGTGTTCGCGCCGAGGAAAGCGTGGCGGCGATAGGCGGCGTTGAACCTGTTCGTCGCCAGCACCGCGCCTGTCTCTTCGTCATGGCTCGTCACGATATAGGGCCGACTGCGGGCCGGATTGTTGCCGAGCAGCCATTCCGCATAGGCAAACACCCGAAGTTCCCGCGGTGTCGAACCCTGGTTGCGCACCCGCAGCGACGAAAGCTTGACAGGGCGTCGCTGGTCGACCGTCTGCGTCAGCGTAACCTCGAGATCCTCCTGATCCGTGGAAAAGCTGGAATAGCCAAGTCCGTGACGCGCCTCGAACAGTGCGTCAGGTCGCCGTGCAAGCGCCGAGAAGGGCGTGACCACGGCCCGGCTGTCACGGTCGAGGATGTAGAACGCCTCGCTCGGCCGGTTCACGACCGGATCGTTCGTCCATGGCGTCAGCTGGTAGTCGCGCGAATTCTGTGCCCAGGTATAGCTGCCACCCTCTGCCGCGACATGGAAGCCGAACCGCTCGTTGGCGATGACATTGATCCAGGGCTGCGGAGTTTTGCTGGCACCCCGGAGGCGGACCACATACTCGCTTCCACCCTTGTCGAACCCGCCGAACCCGTTCCAGAAGTCGAGCTCCGCGCCTTCCGCCTGCGGGAGAGCCGTCTCCGGTTCCGCCAGGGCCACCAGCGGCGGCTGGTGGATCGCCGCATCGACAGGGGTCGAGAACAGCGAGACTGCGCGGTTGATCTGGTCGATCAGCTTGCCGTTTCGGGCGTGAAGGACAACCCGCGCGGCCGAGAGGATCGCGCCGAACGTATCGTCGCCCATGAGGTCACGTCGCAGGACGAACACATGCGCGCGTCCGGATTCCGCCTGGCCTGCGCGCCGCAGGGCTTCGGTGATGCTCTCCAGCGCATGCTGCATTTCCTGCGCATAGGAGGAGGCCTGCTCGTTGATGATGACGAGGTCGGCGATCACGCCGCGCGAGCGGAGGTATTCCTGGGCGCTCACGGCTTCCTTGGCGACGCCCACGTCCATGTCATCGTTGATGCGCAGCACGAACATCGGATAATCGCCGGAGACCGCCATTGGCCAGAGCGCTGACTGCGGCTGCAGGCCCGAAAGCAGTGTTTCCTGGTCCGACCGGAGATGCATGTCCGGGTAGATGAGGTAGCGCGCCAGATGCTGGAAGCTGGCTGCCTGCTGCGAGGTTACCCCCAGGTGCCGCATCTGGACCTGGGTCCTGGTCCACGCCTGGACAAGCTCGTGAGCGAAGGCATCCGGATGGCGATAGCGTTCTATCGCCTGGTCGAGCTCCTCGCGCTTCGGCGCGGCGATGGTCCAGAAGATCATGGCGATCTTCTTGCCCGCGGGAACGCGGACCACGCGCCGAAGCGACATGATCGGATCGAGCGTGAAGCCATCGCTGCCCGAGAGGGCTGCATCCCTGTCGAAGGCTGCGGCTTCCGCCAGGCTTCGGCCACGCCCGAGGAACTTGCGTCGATCCGTCTCGAACTCTGTCGGACGCGAGGAGCCGGCATTGTCGGCCGCGAGATGGGCGACCATCATGTCCGGATCGTTCGGAGTTCGCTTGTTTCGCCAGGCACGGATGACGTCGCCGCGCTTGCCGATCTCGGTGCGCAGGAACATGCGCGAGAAAACGGGATGAGCGTTGTCGTCGTCCTCCATGGCCAGAACCGGTTCGAGATAGGAGGTGACCTCGATGAAGCGATCCTCGTCGCCGGTATTCATCAAGGTGACACGCCGCCCTTCCGCGTCGTGCTCGCTGGCGACAATGCATTCGACGACACTGGTCAGACTGCCCACGGTCTTGTGGAACTCGACCTTGTCGTCGCCGAACATGGTCCTGGCGACTTCGCCTTCGGCGCGCCGCGGTTCGGCGGTCGTCGACCACCATTCGCCCGTCGCTGTGTCGCGCAGGAAGATGAACTGGCCCCACCGGTCTTCGGTCGGGTCTGCCTTCCACCGCGAGACGACCTGCCCGTTCCAGCGGGAGGTTCCCGACCCGGTCGCCGTCAGCATGACAGAGTAGTGGCCGTTTGAAAGGAGCGCGATCTCCCGATCACGGAAAGCCGGGTTCTCAAGGGTCCGGATTTCCGGCCGCAGCAGTTCGGAACGGCCTCTGCCGGGCGTCTCCTCGTACTTGGCGCTCATCACCGGGACGTCACGCGGCGCCTTTTCCTGCAGCAGGAGTTCCGCAGCCTCGATGACGGGATCCGCATGGAAGAGTTCGCGGAGATAGCCGTTGAAGACAACGTTGGCGATCGCCGCGATCGACATCCCGTGGTGGTGCGCATAATAATTGTAGACGACGGCGCACCGCGACCCCGCGGGCACGCGGGTCGGCGTGAAATCGACCGAATCGTGGAAGCCGTAACGTCCCAGCGCTCCGAGCTTCTGAAGATTTTGAAGGTTGCTGAGCGCCGCCAGCGGGTCGTACTGGCTGGCGAGGATGGACGCATAGGGCGCAATGACCGCGTTCTGGCCAAGGCCGCGCTTGAGACCAAGCGTCGGCACGCCGAAGTTGGTATACTGATAGTTCAGGAGATGATCGCGGGCGTTGAAGGCCGCTTCGGATATGCCCCAGGGCGTGCCCAGACGGCGCCCGTGAGCGATCTGCTCCCGGACGACGAGGTTGTTGGTCTGGTTCAGGATACCGCCCTGCCGCTCCTGCATCACGAGCGGCGGCATCAGGTATTCGAACATCGAACCCGACCAGGATACGAGCGCGCCCTGGGCACCGATCGGCACCACCTGCCGTCCCAGCCGGTACCAGTGCTCGTTGGGCAGGTCGCCCTTGGCGATCGCAAAGAGGCTGGTCAGGCGGCATTCGGACGCAAGGAGGTCGTAGCAGGCCTCGTCCAGTTCGTTGCCGTCGAGCCGGTATCCGATGGAGAGAAGCCGGCGGTCCTTCCGGAACAGGAAGGTGAAGTCCATGCTGAAGGCGATGTCGCGGGCCGTGTCCGCGAGAGTGATGAGTCGCCTGCGAAGCGGCTCGATCGTGGCGTGATCGAAAACGCTGTCGGAGATGTGCGCCTCGCAGACCTCCACCAGTTCGTTCGACCAGTAGAGCAGCTCCTCGCTCTGCGCAGACTGCGTTTCATGATGGAGATTGACCGCGAGTTTCTGGATGTCGCGCGCCAGCACGGCAAGATTGATGATCCGGATCGACGCGAACTCGTGCTCGCGCTTGACGGCCGCCAGGGCATTCCCGAAGCCGTTGAC
>JAEZHO010000092.1 GCA_023416545.1 Pseudomonadota bacterium | reverse complement strand
GTGGATTCGCCATCTCAGGCCCAGGTCGATCAGGTTGCGAAGCCGACCGCACCAGAACAAGAACAAGATCCGGATGCGAGGTCTGAGATCGAAGGTTGCTATCCTCAATTGCCAGATGAAGGCCCAGCGCCGGAGCCGGCTCCAGATTAGCGGGCCTAGCATCCTCAGGCCACACCGCGAAGTCATGCAGCACGCCATCGGCACGCAGAGCCTTGATCTCGGTCGGCGAGTTAAAAGGCGTCACCCTGTCCATATTCCAGGGACCGCCGTAGTAAAGCATTCCCGGCAAGCGTCCGGCCGTAGATGGCATCCCACCATGCGAGCAGCTTGGCGCCGAGTCAGAGAGGCGACCGCCCGCCCCCTCGTAGTGGCGAGACTGCCGAGCGACAGCCAGAGGCTGAGGTCCAGCATGGACCGGCCATCGGTCGTGTAGACGATGGCCGTAGACGAGCAGGCGGTATGGCTAAGGGGCTGGGAAGCTGGAGCGGGTAGCGGGAATCGAACCCGCGTATTCAGCTTGGAAGGCTGCTGCTCTACCATTGAGCTATACCCGCGGGGTGGCCGATCCAGTGACGAATGGTGGAGGGAGTTGGATTTGAACCAACGTAGGCTGAGCCAACGGATTTACAGTCCGTCCCCTTTAACCACTCGGGCATCCCTCCATATCCGTCGGGATCGTTACCAAGCTCGCGGATCGATGCGCCGGGCTTCGATCTGCGCCGCGTATATGACGGCCTGCTGCCCGTCTGTCAACACGGGTTTAACGTCAATTCCGTGAAAAAAATCGCGCCTCGTTCGAGGCTTATCTCCGGGGTGACGACTATGCTGCGGAACGAGCCGGGGCTATAAGGCCGCATGAGCAAGAACGACAAAGACAACAAGCCCGGGCGCGACACCCATTATGCCAATCTTCGGCGCGCGGTGCGCGATGCGAAGCGCGAACGCGGCGAAATCCCCACCCCCGATCCGCGCAAGAACCGCCGGAAGGACGCCGGCTGGACGCCTCCCAAGCTGGAGTCCGACCAGGTCTTCCTCTACGGCCTGCATACTGTGCGGGCGGCACTCGCCAACCCGCAGCGGAAGCTCATCAGGCTCTCCGTCACGCAGAACGCGCTGGCGCGCCTCGAGGCGGGAGACGTGGACGCCCTTCCCTGCCCGGTCGACCTCGTGCAGCCGCAGGACCTCGACAAGGCGCTGGGACCCGATGCCATCCACCAGGGCGTCATGCTGGAGACGCGGCCGCTGCCCGTCCGGCGCCTCGAAGCGCTGAAGGACAGCCCGCTCCTGCTCGTGCTCGACCAGGTGACCGATCCGCACAATGTCGGCGCGATCATGCGCTCGGCGGTCGCCTTCGGTGCGGGCGCGCTTGTCACCACCCAGAGACACAGCCCGGTGGAATCGGGCGTCCTGGCGAAATCGGCCTCCGGTGCCCTTGAGATCATCCCCCATATCCAGGTCACCAACCTTGCCGATGCCCTGAATGAGCTTCACGCGCTCGGCTTCCAGACGGTCGGCCTCGATTCGGAGGGGCCGCAGCCGCTGGAGGAAACACTTTCCGGCGACAGGATTGCGCTGGTCCTCGGCTCGGAAGGCAAGGGCCTGCGCCAGAAGACCCGGGAGACCGTCACGGCACTCGCACGCCTCGACATGCCCGGCGAGATCAAGTCGCTCAACGTATCGAACGCCGCGGCCGTCGCGCTTTACGCGACCCGCATTCACCTGGCGCGCGCCGGATCGTGACACGCCTGCAGGGAGGATACCGGCCGACGCCGGTCCCTCCCGCGGCAGGACAATGCCAATCGGGGAAGGCCTTGGGAACCGGCAGCACCACGACAAGCCTGATCGACGTCTTCACATCCGCAGCACTCGATGCCGGGCGCGCGATCATGGACGTCTACCGGGCCGGACCGACGGCGAGCTACAAGGCCGACAGTTCACCCGTGACGGAAGCGGACGAGCAGGCCGAACGCATCATCCTCGCGGCGCTGCGGCAGGCCGTTCCCGAGATTCCCGTCGTCGCCGAGGAAGCGGTTGCCGCAGGGCGCATACCGGTGATCGGCGACGGATCGTTCATCCTGGTCGATCCCCTCGATGGCACGAAGGAGTTCATCGCCCGCCGCGATGAGTTCACGGTCAATATCGCCCTGATCCGGAACGGCGCGCCGGTGCTTGGCGTCGTCTACGCGCCCGCGCTCGGCCTTGCCTATACGGGCGATGGCGACACGGCCTGCCGATTGGCGATCGGACCGGATTTCGACGTCCGGGAAATCAAGCCGATCCACGTGCGCGAGGCCGGCCCCGTCGTGGTCGCGGTCGCCAGCCGGTCACACAACACGCCGGAGACGGAAGCCTTCCTCAAGGACAACCAGATCGCCGAGACCTGCCGGATCGGCTCGTCCCTGAAGTTCGGCCTGGTCGCGGAAGGGCAGGCCGACATCTACCCCCGCTTCGGCCGGACGATGGAATGGGATACCGCGGCCGGCGATGCGGTGCTGCGCGCTGCAGGCGGCACGACCACGACGCTCGACGGCAATCCCCTCCTCTACGGAAGGACGTCGGACGCCGGCCGCCCCCGGTTCGCCAATCCCGATTTCATCGCCCGGGGAAAAACAGGGACGGCGGGCTGATCGCTTCTCAGCCCGCGTCCGGGGCGCTGAACCTGTCGATCAGTATCTGCCGCAACCTGTCCATCGGCGGTGCCGGGGCTTCGGGGGACGGCGTCATGCCGGCGGAAAAACCGTCCTTCGTGAAACTCTCGACGAACGCCTTGTCACGGCTGACGATGTGGACCGGCACGTCCCGGGACGCGTCCGGCCCCGTGATGAGGGCGGCGGGCTGGTGGTCTCCCACGAGCACGAAGACGGCGTCATCGCCGAAATTGGCGATGTAGGAACCGAGCGTCTCGAGCGTGTAGTCGAGGGTCGCGGCATATTGCCGGCGGACCCGGTCCTGGTCCGCCCAGACGACTTCCGGCGGATCGCCGCTTTCGGCCTGCCCGTCGAAGATCGTCCCGTCGCCGACCTCCTCCCAGTCGACGAGGCGGGGTAGCGGCGTCCAGGGGGCATGGCTGGAAATCAGCGCGATCTCCGCCATGACGGGCCTGTCGCTACCGCCGGCGGGCCGTCGGGCGAGCCGTTCGAAGGCTGACAAGGTGTACTGGTCCGGCATCGTGACCCAGTTGAAGGGCTTGCCGCGATAGCCGAGGTCCTTCTCGGCCAGAACCGCGTCATACCCGAAATAGGCGGACTCGGGCCAATCCATGGTGATTGCGGGCATGACCGCGACCGTCCGCCAGCCGGCATCGCGGAACATCCGGTTGAGGCTCGGCCGCCTGCTCGTCATCAACCGGTCGTAGCGCGCCTGGCTGTCCACCCTGAGGCCCGAAAGAAGCGTGCCGTGGGCAAGCCAGCTGAGCCCGCCGACCGTTGGCGATCCGGTCCAGCCGCTGGCGGACGCGAATTCGGCGTCGGAAAGCTGCTTCTCGATGGCATCGAGGCGGGGACCGATCATTCCGCCGTAGCGGGCATCCTCGATCGCGCTCCGGCCATAGGATTCGATGAAGACGAGGATGACGTCTCGGCCGGCGATCCGCTCGAATCCGGGAGTGGCAGCGGCCCCCTCGCCTTCATCCGCCAGTTCCGTTTCGAATGCGCGGATATCGGCTGCGGAGCTTGCGACCAGCGACAGCCGCTCTCCGAGATAGGGCGCCACATGCAGCCGGGAGACGGGTTCCGCCCCCATCCGGGCATCCAGCGCCAATAACAGGAAACCGGCGGCAAGAAGCAGGGCGAAGACGGCGACCGCGCCTCGTCTGGCATTGCGGGCAAGACCCGTCATCCGGATGCAGGCCCAGAGGAATGCCAGCGCGAGGATCGCCAGGACGGCGAACGCCGAGCAGATCGCGACGGCCGCGGTGATTGTGCCGACGGAGCCGGAAAGGAGGTTCCAGCCATCGAAGATCATCCTCAGGTCGAGATAGGGGTTGAAGCGGCGGTGGAAGGCCGAAAGCACGGCAAGATCGCCGATCTTGAGAAAAAAGAGGAAGAAGACCACGATGGTC
>JAEZHO010000035.1 GCA_023416545.1 Pseudomonadota bacterium | reverse complement strand
CGGTCTTGCGCGCGTCGAGGAAGAGCTGCGGCCTTCCCTCGGCCGGAACGATCGCGCGTCCCAGCGGATGGGGCGTATGCGGCACGTCGTTGCCGCGGATGTTGAAGAGCCACGCGACCGAGGAGGGATCGGTGATCAGAACCGCCGCCGCGCCCTTTGCCTTCACCTGCTCCACGATCGTGGCGATCTTGTCGGCCGGGAGCCGGCCGGCATGCTCCACCTTTTGGATGGAAACGGTCTCCACGGGCTCGGCCGGCCTGTCCGACCAGATCGCGTCGACCGGATTGGCGCCGACCAAGACCAGCGTTCCGCCGATCTCCTCCAGGGACTTCCTCAACCTGCGCACTTCCGCCGCCGTGTGCAGCCACGGATCGATGCCGAGCCTGAAGCCCCGCGATCCGTTGCGCGCCAGCCAGAGGTGCGGGGGCTCGTTGACGAGGTCGCCCCCGGTGAAGACGCTGCCGTCCACCTGTTCCCTGAACTGCGTCGTATAGCGGCCGTCGACGAAAACGATCGCCTGCGACCGGGTGACGAGCGCGACCCCGGCCGAACCGGTAAAGCCGGTCAGCCAGGAAAGCCGTTCGGCCGATTCCGGCACATATTCTCCCTGGTAGTCGTCCGCACGGGGGACGAGGAAACCGTCAATTCCAAGCTCCGCGAATCGGCCGCGCAACTCCGTCACCCGCTGGCGGCCGAACTGGGGGGCGGACTTGGTGTCGAACGACTGGAACATGATGTCTTTCCGGAAGGATGATTGATTGAAGTTGGCGCGATACTAGCGGCCCGGGACCTCTCCCGCCAGTGCAGGCAACGAAGCGCCCATCAATTGTGCATCTGCCGAAGGCTGGCGATTACCGACCGGTCAGCCCATGCGCTGGGCGCATAACACCGATGACCGGAACCCTATCACTGCACCGCACAATTGCGACTATATATCAATCATCGAACGGGCAACGAACACCGCCCGCGATGAAAGGATTTCGAAAATGGCCAACTCAATCTTCCGCACTGCCTTCGAACGCGTGGTCGCAGCGCGCGAGCGTCAGGCCAGCCGCTACGTCAACAACGTTCTTCTCAACCTGGACGACCAGACGCTGAAAAGCATGGGCACCAGCCGCGAAGAGCTGCGCCGCAAGGGCGCGACCGGCTTCGTATTCTGATCACGGCCCGGACGGGTTTTCCTCCTCCCTCCCCCCGTCCCGGGTTTCAGAATGCGAACCAGCCCGCTTGAGCCGTTCCTCCCCGGCTCGCGGGCAAGATCAGCGAAAACCTGGTCTAGAAGGCGGTGCCCTCAGGCGCCGCCTTTTTTCTTGTCCCGGTACTTCGAAGAGGTCAGCCCTGCGGCATACGCAATGCTGCATCGCAAAAATACTATTGCCCGTGCTTCAGATGGATCGTCACCCAGCCGTTACGCCACAGCGTGCGGACATGCCGCAGGTGAACCGCGTTATAGGCGGCCAGCACCTTCCACCGCTGCTCGGCAAGGATGCCCGACAGGATCACCGACCCGCCGGGCGCAAGGTTAGCCGCAAGTTGCGGAGCCATCCGCATCAGCGGCCGGGCGAGGATATTGGCGATGATCAGGTCGAAGGGGCCTTCCTGCCCGAAGGCGGGCGAATGGAAGCCCGGCGCCGTGACCAGCCGCAGGCCGGAGGCGATGCCGTTGCGCCGGACGTTTTCCCGCGCGACGCGTACGGCGACCGGATCGATGTCGGTCGCGAGGATCGGAATGTTGCGGATCTTCCTCAGCCCGATTGCCAGCACGCCGCTGCCGGTGCCGAGATCGAGTGCGTTGCGGATCGGCCGTGCCCGGGCGACGGCATCGATCATTTCCAGGCAACCGGCGGTGGTTCCGTGGTGCCCGGTCCCGAAGGCCTGGCCGGCATCGATCTCGATCGAGACGTCGTTGGGGCGCACCTTGCCGCGATCATGCGATCCGTGAACGAGGAAGCGCCCCGCCCGGACCGGCTTCAGCCCCTCGAGCGACCTCGCGATCCAGTCCACGTCGGGAATGACCTCCATCAGGATCGGCGAGCCGGGAAAGGCATGCGCCAGTCCGTCCGACATGCGCTGCCGGACCACCTCCTCCTCGTCGGCCATCATGTAGACCGACGCCTCCCAGAGGTCCCGCTTCTCGTCCACTTCCGTGGTCGCGATGGCGTAGTCTTCCTCGCCGAAGACCTCGGACAGGATATCGAGGACGCGCGGTGCATCCTTCTCGTTCGTGGTGACGTAGAGGCGGATCTCGCTCAAGGGGGCGGCTCTTTCGGACGGTTGCGGTTAGAGGGACGGATGCCACAAAGGCCCTGCTCCTTCAACCGGCAAGCCCAGACCGGTATCGATCAGCCATTGATGAGGTTTTCGAGCTTCTTGACGGCGACATCGGGATTTTCGCCGTAGGAGATGGTGCCGGCGAAGCGGCCGTCCTTGTCGAGGAGGAAGACGGAGGCGGTATGGTCCATCGTGTAGTCGCCGTCGGGGTTCTTCTCGTCGAGCGGCACCTTCTTGAAGTAGACCTTGAAGCCCTTGGCCATCTCGGCGACCTTTTCCGGCGCTCCGGAAATCCCGATGACGCGATCGGTCACGTTGGAAATGTACTGGCCGAGCATCTCCGGCGGATCGCGCTCGGGATCGACGGTGACGAAATAGCCGGCAAGCCTGGTGCCGTCCGGATCGACCTGATGCATCCAGCCGTTCAGCTCATAGAGCGTCGTGGGGCATACTTCCGGGCAATGCGTGAAGCCGAAGAACAAGGCGGTCGGCTTCTGGCGGAACGCCTGTTCGGTGATCGGCTGGCCGTCCTGCGCCACGAGCTGGAACGGCACGCCGAAGGGCGCTTCGGCGATCTGCTCCTTGCTCCGGGTCACCTCCAGTGTCAGCCATGCGAGGACCCCGCCCAGCACGACCACGGCAGCCCAGAGAACGATGCGCAGCGTTTTCATGTCTTTCTCTCTTCATTCCCTGCAGCAGGCCTTCGTCCATAGGCGAAAGGCAGCCCAGCCGCAATTCAATAGCGCCTCGCGCTCGCGTGCGCGCTGATTTGTCTCAAAGCCCGGTGAGGTTCAAAGGCAGCCCGAAAGGCCGGTCTCGGCAAGTGTGACCAGCATGTCCGAGCCATAGCGCATCCAGCCGTAGAAGGCCGCGGCGCTGAGCCCCGCGCCGGCCAGTACGGCAAGCGCGACGAGAGGCAGGCGATGCGATGCGGTTGCCGTCATGTCCATGGCCGTCACCTTACTCGCTATCGGACCGCGCTGGAAGAGCCCCCTCGGGGACTATGGCTCCAACTCCGCCGGCATTAGCGGAAGCTTAACGTCTGGCGGGCATGCTTCCGGTGCGAAGGTGGATTCGCGAAGCGCAACCGCGGCCTCCCGGCCCGGAACGCGGACGAGCCACGCCGACATGATGTCATCGAGATGTTCTCGCGCTTCCGCATCGATATCCAGACAATCCATGGCAGCCTGAATGGCAGCGCCCGCGCCCGCGTCGCGAGCCCATTGGCAGGTGGGAGAAAAGAATGAGCAACGCCATCAAGCAATCGGGAGCCTATCTCGAAATCGTCTCCTTCCATCTGGGAGACCAGGAATTCTGCATCGACATCATGGCGATCCGCGAAATCCGCGGCTGGGCGCCGGTGACGCCGATGCCGCACACGCCGCCCTATGTTCTGGGCCTCATCAACCTGCGCGGCGCCGTCATCCCCGTCATCGACATGGCCTGCCGTCTCGGCATGAAGATGACCGAGCCGTCCGAGCGCTCCGCCATCATCGTCACCGATATCGCCGGCAAGCTGGTCGGCCTCCTGGTCGAGCAGGTGTCCGACATGATGACGATCCGCTCGGAAGACCTGCAGCCGGCGCCGGAAATCATTCCGGAAGCCCAGCGCGCCTTCTGCCGCGGCATCGTCGCGCTGGAAAAGACCATGGTCTGCTTCCTCAACCTCGACACGGTCATCGCCGACGAACTGACGCGCGAAGCCGCCTGATCCGGCCATTGCCGGAAACACCGTTCGAAGGAGCCCGCGCTGCGGGCTCTTTCCGTTTCGGGCGCCTCCCCGCCCATGTTGACTTCCGCCGTCCGGCCGTTTCTCTTTGCCGGAAGACGGCGCCGCAAGACGCGCTGCAAAAAGAAACACGGAGGGAGGAAGAATGAGCGACGCATATGATGCGATCGTCGTGGGAGCGGGACTTTCCGGCCTCGTGGCGGCGTCGGAGTTGGCGGACGCCGGCAAGCGCGTCGCGGTTGTCGACCAGGAGCCGGAGCAGAACCTCGGCGCCCAGGCGTTCTGGTCGCTCGGCGGCCTCTTCCTCGTCGATTCGCCCGAACAGCGCCGCATGGGCATCCGCGACAGCTTCGAGCTTGCCCGCGAGGACTGGTTCGGTTCGGCGGCCTTCGACCGTCCGGAGGACTACTGGCCGCGCGCCTGGGCCGAGGCCTA
Source organism: Pseudomonadota bacterium (assembly GCA_023416545.1). GTDB lineage: Bacteria > Pseudomonadota > Alphaproteobacteria > Rhizobiales > Rhizobiaceae > Neorhizobium. The sequence continues at coordinate 1,096 of JAEZHO010000035.1, read as the reverse complement.
TCTTGCCTTCGCCGCCTCGGAGAAGCGGGACTGGTTGCGCGCCATGGGCCACCGCATCTTCCCGGTGGTCGGCTGGGCGGAGCGCGGCGGCTGGTCCGCCATGTCGCACGGCAATTCCGTCCCCCGCTTCCACATCACCTGGGGAACCGGCCCCGGCGTCGTCGAACCCTTCGAACGCCGCGCCCGCGAGGCCGTCACTGCGGGACGTATCCGCTTTCTCTGGCGCCACCGAGTCGACCGGCTGGTCCTTACCAATGGCGCGGCGACCGGAGTGGCCGGACAGGTCCTGGAGCCGAGCACCGCGGCACGCGGGGCGGAAACCTCCCGGGTCGCCACCGGCGATTTCGAGCTCTCCGCGCCGGTTGTGATCGTCGCGTCGGGCGGGATCGGCGGCGATCATGAACTCGTGCGGAAAAACTGGCCCGCGCGGCTCGGCCCGGCACCGAAGAGCATGGTCTCGGGCGTCCCGAAACATGTCGACGGGCGCATGCTGGCGATCACCGAAGCGGCCGGCGGGCGGCTGATCAACCGCGACCGCATGTGGCACTACACCGAGGGGCTGCAAAACTGGAACCCGGTCTGGGAAAACCACGGCATCCGCATCCTGCCCGGCCCCTCCTCCCTCTGGTTCGATGCGACGGGCAGGCGCCTGCCCGCCCCCTTCTTCCCCGGCAACGATACGCTCGGGACGCTGGAGCATATCCTCTCCACCGGTCATGACTATTCCTGGTTCGTCCTCAACCAGTCGATCATCCGCAAGGAATTCGCGCTTTCCGGTTCCGAACAGAACCGGGACCTGACCGGGCGCGACTGGCGGCTGACCGCGAGACGCGCCGTCGGCCGTCGCGCCACGGGACCGGTCGAGGCCTTCAAGGAGAACGGAGCGGACTTCGTCGTCGCGCAGAACCTCGACGACCTCGTTCGCGGCATGAACCGGGTCGCCGGCAACGATCTCCTGGACCGCGAGGCGATCGAGCGGCAGATCGTTGCGCGCGACCTGCAGATGGGAAATCCCTTCGGCAAGGACCTCCAGGTGATGGGCATCCACAATGCGCGCCGCTCGCTCGGCGACAAGCTGGTGCGGACCGCAAGGCCG
>JAEZHO010000016.1 GCA_023416545.1 Pseudomonadota bacterium | reverse complement strand
GCCTCGGGCTGGCGGACGAGATCGCAGACACCGGATTACGGGATGCGGCTATCGCCGGCGCCCGTCGCCTCGCCGCCTCCCCTTCCCGCCGCACCGGCGCATTGCAGGTCCCGGCGTCGGAGCCCGCGGCCATCGAGGCTGCGAGGAACAAGGTTCTGGCGAAGGCCCGCGGCCAGCGTGCGCCGGCAGAGGCCGTCCGGCTGGTCGAGAGCGCCGCAAGACCGCTCGCCGAGGGCCTTGCGGACGAGCGCGCGACCTTCCTTGAACTGCGGGACGGTCAAGAGGCGGCAGCCCTCCGGCACGTCTTCTTCGCCGAGCGGCAGGCCTCCAGGGTGGAGGGTATCGAGGCCATCCTGCCACGCCCGATCGCGACGATCGGCATTGCCGGTCTCGGCCTGATGGGCAGCGGCATCGCGGTCTGTGCCCTCGCCGCCGGTTACGGCGTCATCGGGCTCGACCGTGACGAGGACGCCGCGGCACGTGGCCACGATCGCATCGTCGGTCTTCTGGAGCGCAGCCTTTCGACGGGCCGGATCGACAGGAGCGAATTCGAGGCGCAGAAGGCGCGGCTTTCGGTGACGGCCCGCGAGGAGGATCTCTCGCCCTGCGACCTCGTGATCGAAGCCGTCTTCGACGATCTCGACGTCAAGGTCGATCTCTTCCGTCGGCTCGACAAGGTTCTTCGGCCCGACGCGATCCTGGCGACCAATACGAGCTACCTGAACCCGGACGAGATCGCCGTGGCCACCGCGCATCCGGACCGCGTGCTCGGCCTGCATTTCTTCTCGCCCGCCCATGTCATGCGGCTCCTCGAGGTGGTCCGCTGCGCGCGGACCTCGCCGGATGTCCTCGCCACGGGCCTTGCCGTCGCACGGAAGCTTCGCAAGCTCGCGGTCGTCACCGGCGTCACGGAAGGCTTCATCGGCAACCGCATCTTCTCGGCCTATCGGCGGGAGGCCGAATTCCTGCTGGAGGACGGCGCTCTGCCGCACGAGATCGATGCGGCCCTCGAGGACTACGGCTTTCCGATGGGGCTGTTCGCCGTCTACGACATGGCGGGGCTTGAGATCGCCTGGGCGCGTCGCAAGCGGCAGGCAGCCAGGCGGGATCCGGCCGAACGTTACGTGGAGATTGCCGACCGCCTCTGCGAAGCCGGCCGCCTCGGCCAGAAGTCGGGACGGGGCTGGTATGCCTATCCCGACGGCAGGCGGCAGGTGGACCCCGAGGTGACGGAGATCATCGCCCGGTGCCGCCGGGGCAAGGGCATCGTCCCGCGAACGTTTGAGGCTTCCGAGATTCTCGCCCGTCTTCTGGCGGCGATGGCCACGGAAGGCCGCAGGCTCATCGAGGAAGGCATTGCCGCGCGCGAGAGCGACATCGACCTGGTGATGATCAGCGGCTACGGCTTCCCGGCCCACAAGGGCGGGCCGATGTTCGCCTCGGCTCAGACGCCGAGATAACGATCCTGCAGGTCGGCGGACAGGTCTGACGGGGTTCCCTGCCAGACGCTGCGGCCGTTTTCCAGGACGACGCAGCGGTCGGCCACCGGCAAGAGTTCCGACAGCGTCTTGTCGACGACCAGGATCGACAGGCCCTCCGCCTTCAGCTTCCGGATCGCCGCCCATATGTCCTGGCGGATGACCGGCGCCAGTCCTTCCGTCGCCTCGTCGAGGATGAGGAGGCGCGGGTTGGTCATCAGCGCCCGGCCGATGGCGAGCATCTGCTGCTCGCCGCCCGAAAGCGAACGCGCCATCTGCGCGTGACGCTCGGCAAGGCGCGGGAAGAGGTCGTTGACGCGCGTCAGCGTCCAGTTGCCGGGCCGCGCGGCCGCGACGAGGTTTTCGTGCACGGTGAGGTTCGGAAAGCAGCGCCGCCCTTCCGGGACGAGGCCGATGCCGAGTCTCGCGACCTTGTGCGACGGCTTGCCCTTCAGGTCCGTGCCGGCCAGCCTGACGGAGCCTGAACGCGGCGGAGTGAGGTTGCAGATCGCGCGGATCGTCGTCGTCTTGCCCATTCCGTTGCGGCCCATGAGCGCGACCGCCTCGCCCTCGCCCACCGTCAGGTCCACGCCGAACAGCGCCTGGCTTGCGCCGTAGGAAGCTTCGATCTTCGAAACGTCGAGCAGCATCAGGCGTGATCTCCGAGATAGGCGCTGCGAACGGTCGGGTCGCGGCGGATTTCCTCGACCGTCCCGGTGGCGATGACCTTGCCGTAGACCAGCACCGAAATACGGTCCGCCAGGGCGAAGACCGCGTCCATGTCGTGCTCCACGAGCAGGATCGGCGCCTCCTGGCGCAGCCCGTCGAGGAAGCCGGTCAGCGCCTTGGAGCCTTCCGGCCCCATTCCCGCCATCGGCTCGTCGAGCAGGAAGGCCTTGGAATCGAGCGCCAGCGCGATGGCGATCTCCAGCTGGCGACGCTCGCCGTGCGACAGTTCGGCCGCGGGGATGCGGGCCCTGTCCTTGAGGCCGACCCGCTCCAGCATTGCCATCGACCGGTCGATCAGGGACGCGTCGCGCATGACAGGCTTGAAGAAGCGGAAGCTCGATCCCTGCTCGGCCTGCACCGCCAGCATGACATTGCGCAGCGCGGAGAATTCCGGCGCCAGCGAGGACACCTGGAAGGTGCGTCCGAGCCCGAGACGCGAGCGCTCGGCGACGCCGAGGTGGCCGATGTCGCGTCCCCCCAGCCGGATGGTGCCGGAATCCTGCCGGAGCGTTCCGCAGATCTGGTGGATCAGCGTCGACTTGCCGGCGCCGTTCGGCCCGATCAGGGCGTGGATCTCGCCGGGCCTCAGGTCAAGCGACACATGGTCGGTCGCCCGCAGGGCCCCGAAGCTCTTGACGACATCCGAAAGTTGGAGGACCGGCTCAGCCATGACGCGCCTTTCCGGCCAGAAGCCCGAGAAGCCCGCCCCGCGCGAAGAGCACGGTGCCGAGCAGGATGAGGCCGAGGAAGAACTGCCAGCGCTCGGTGAGGCCGCCCAGCAGGTATTCGAAGACGACGAAGAGCGCTGCGCCCGCGAGCGGCCCGAAAAGCCGGCCCGTCCCGCCGAGGATGATCAGCACGATAAGCTCGCCGGACATGTGCCAGGACAGCATGGAAGGGCTGACGAAGCGGTTGAGATCGGCAAAGAGGGCGCCGGCGAGACCGGTCATGGCGGCGGAGATCGCGAAGGCCACGAGACGGATGCGATAGGGCGCGATCCCGACGGTCGCCACGCGGACCTCGTTCTGGCGTGCCGCCTGCAGGGCGGAGCCGAAACGCGAATTGCGGATCAGCACGAAGAAGGCGAGCGCTGCGATCAGCACCACGTAGCAGATCAGGAAGAAGCTCAGGGGCTTCATCGTGTTAACGCCGGGGAACTGGTTGCGCACCAGGATCGACAGGCCATCCTCGCCGCCATAGGCCGGCCAGGAGATCGCGAAGTAGTAGACCATCTGCGCGAAGGCGAGCGTGATCATGATGAAGTAGACGCCGGAGGTCCTGAGGCTGATCAGGCCGATCAGCAGTCCGGTGATGCCGGCCACCAGCATCGCCACCAGCCAGATCACGAGCATCTGGTTGGTGCCGGGCAGGCCGAGAAGCACCGGCTCCCCGGAGAAGGAATGGGTGGCGAGGATGCCGGCGGCATAGCCGCCGATGCCGAAGAAGGCGGCATGCCCGAAGGAGACCAGTCCGCCGAGGCCGAGCGCGAGATTGAGGCCGGTCGCGGCGAGCGCCAGGATCGCGACGCGGGTCGCGAGCGTGACGTAGAACGGCTGGCCGGAGGCATAGGCTGCGAGCGGTACCACGAGCAGCAGCACGGCCAGGACGAGATTGACGAGATTTTCGCGGGTCAGCATCGCGGCCTCACGCATGGGCTGCGGGAAAGAGCCCGCGCGGCTTCACCGCAAGGATGATCGCCATCATGACATAGATGAGCATGGAGGCCGCAGCACCGCCGATCAGGCCCGCCTGCGACGGCGGGACGAAGAGCGCCAGCATCTGCGGCAGGAGGAAACGTCCCATCGTATCGACGACGCCCACCAGCAGCGCGCCGAGGAGCGCCCCCTTGATGGAGCCGATCCCGCCGATGACGATGACCACGAAGGCAAGGATGAGCACGGGCTCGCCCATGCCGACCTGCACCGATTGCAGCGCGCCGACCATCGCCCCCGCAAGGCCCGCGAGCGCGGCGCCGAGCGCGAAGACGACCGTATAGAGCGTGCGGATATCGACGCCGAGCGCACCGATCATCTCGCGGTCGCTTTCGCCGGCGCGGATGCGCATGCCGAGCCGCGTCTTGCCGATCAGCAGGTAAAGGCCGAAGGCGACGAGCGCGCCGGCGGCGATGATCGCCAGGCGGTAGAGCGGATACTGCGCGCCACCGGGCAGCGCCACGGCGCCCTGCAGCAGCGGCGGAATATCGAGATAGAGAGGAAAGGAACCGAACAGCCAGCGCGTCCCCTCGGAGAAGATCAGGATGAGGGCGAAGGTCGCCAGCACCTGGTCTAGGTGGTCGCGGTCATAGAGCCTGCGGATGACGAGAAGCTCGACAATCGCCCCGGCCGCCGCCGCGCAGGCGAGGCTGGCCACGAGCCCGATCCAGAAGGAACCGGTCGCCGATGCCACCGCGGCACAGGCGAAGGCGCCCACCATGTAGAGCGAACCGTGAGCGAGATTGATGAGGCCCATGACGCCGAAGATCAGCGTCAGCCCGGCGGCCATGAGAAACAACATGACGCCGAGCTGAAGGCCATTGAGCAACTGCTCAAGAGCGAGTGCGAGTGTCACCAGGCAGCCTTACATCTTGCAGTCTTGGGCGTAGGCGTCGCCGTGATCGTCGAAGATCTTCTCGATGGTCTTGTTGGTGAGGGTGCCGTCGTCCAGCTTGACCACTTCCGTGAGATAGATGTCCTGGATCGGATGCTGGTTGGTGTTGAACTTGAAGTCGCCGCGGGGCGACTGGATGTCCGCCTTCACGAGTTCGGCGCGGAAGGCTTCGGTATCCTTCACGTCCGCCTTGGCCGCTGCCGACAGGATCAGCTGCGCGGCGTCATAGGCCTGGACGGCGTAGATCGACGGCAGGCGGCCGTATTCGGCCTTGAAGTCGGCAACGAATTTCTTGCTGACCTCGGTGTCGAAGTCGGGCGCCCACTGGCCGGAGGCCTTGGCGCCGAGTGCGGCATCGCCGATCGCCGGCAGGACGTCCTGGCTGAAGGAGAAGCCGGGGCCCATGATCGGGATCTCGACGCCCGACTGCGCATACTGCTTCATGAACGCGATGCCCATGCCGCCCGGCAGGAAGGCGAATACGCCGTCGGCGCCCGACGCGCGGATCTGGGCGATCTCGGCGGCATAGTCGGTCTGGCCGACCTGGGTGTAGACCTCGGAGCCGACCTCGCCCTTGTAGAAGCGCTTGAAGCCGGTCAGCGAGTCCTTACCGGCCGGATAGTTCGGCGCCATGATGAACATCTTCTTGTAGTCCTTGTTGGCGTATTCGCCCATGGCTTCATGAAGATTGTCGTTCTGGTAGGCGGCATTGAAATAGAGCGGGTTGCAGTTTGCGCCCGCAAGCGCCGCCGGGGCCGCATTGGTCGAGACGTAGAGCTTGCCCTGTGCGACCGCGCTCGGCGCCACCGCCATCAGCAGGTTCGACCAGACGATGCCGGTGAGGATGTCGACCTGGTCGCTCTGGATCATCTTGTCGGCGATCTGGACGGCCAGTTCCGGCTTCTGTCCATCGTCCTCGGTGACGACCTCGATCTCGCTGTTGCCGGACTGCTTGACCGCCAGCATGAAGCCGTCGCGGGTATCGATGCCGAGGCCGGCACCGCCGCCGGACAGCGTCGTGATCATGCCGATCTTCACCGGCTCGGCCAATGCGAGGCTCGAGACGCTCATGCCGAGCGCCAATGTGGCTGCAGAAACCAGTTTCTTCATGTCGAACTCCCAGTTGTTGTTATCGTCCCGTCCCCGGTACGGACCCCTCGATCTCGCAGCCGGATATCCGCGTCGGCATCAGCGCCTGCGGGTATTCGCGATACCTTCCACACTTGCAAAAGAACGTCCACTGGCGAAGGCCCGGGAATGCGCTTTTGCAGCATCTGCGCACACGTTCACGCGGCGCCCGCCTGCTTGAGGCGGAACCGCTGGATCTTGCCCGATTCGGTCTTCGGCAGCGCGTCGGCGAAGACGATGGAGCGCGGGTACTTGTAGGGCGCGATGACCGTCTTGACGTGGTCCTGCAGGAGCCGGGCCATGGCATCGCAGGCGGTGTCGCGATCCACCAGGACCACATGCGCCTCCACGATATGGCCGCGCTCCTCGTCCCGCACGCCGATCACGGCGCATTCCGCGACCGCCTCGTGCTTCAGGAGGGCGGCCTCGACCTCGGGTCCGGCGATGTTGTAGCCAGCCGATACGATCATGTCGTCGGAGCGGGCCGCGAAGTGGAAATAGCCGTCCTCGTCCTGCACGAAGGAATCGCCGGTCAGGTTCCAGCCGTCGCGGACATAGTCCGGCTGCCGGTCGTCGGCGAGATAGCGGCAGCCGATCGGCCCCTTGACCGCGAGCCGCCCGACCGTTCCGCGCGGCACTTCGCGCATGTCGTCGTCCACCACGATCGCCTGGTAGCCGGAAAGCGGCTTGCCGGTGCAGGCCGCCCTGGAATCGTCGAGCCTGTTGGAGATGAAGATATGCAGCATTTCCGTCGACCCGATGCCGTCGACGATCGGCTTGCCGGTCTTGCGGACCCAGTCCTCGTAGACCGGGGCGGGCAGGGTTTCGCCGGCCGACACCGCGACGCGCAGCGAGGAAAGGTCCGCCCCCTCGTCCATCGCCGAAAGCATGGCGCGATAGGCGGTGGGCGCCGTGAAGCAGATGGTTGCCCGGTAGTTTTCGATGATCTCGATCATCTTGGCGGGCGTCGCCTGTTCCAGCAGCGTCGCCGCCGCGCCGAATCGCAGGGGAAAGACCGCCAGGCCGCCGAGCCCGAAGGTGAAGGCAAGCGGCGGCGAGCCGACGAAGACGTCGTCCGGCGTGACGTCCAGCACTTCCCTCGCATAGGCGTCCGCAATGATCAGGATGTCGCGGTGGAAGTGCATGGTGGCCTTGGGCACGCCGGTCGATCCGGACGTGAAGCCGAGGAGCGCCACGTCGTCGCGCCCGGTCCGCACCGCCTCGAACCGCACCGGCTTGTCGAGGGCGGCGCGATCGAGTTCGGCGTCGTGGTTGGCGGTGCCGTCAAAGCCGATCACCTGCTTCAGGAAGCGGCTTTCCTTGGCGACCGCCACCAGTTCGTCCATCAGGCGGGTATCGCAGAGGGCCAGGGTCACTTCCGCCTTGTCCACCACCTTGGCGAGTTCGCCGGACCTAAGCATCGGCATGGTGTTGACCACCACGGCGCCGGCCTTCGTCGCCGCCAGCCAGCAGGCGACCATTGCCGGGTTGTTCGCGGAGCGGATCAGCACCCGGTTGCCGGGCTTGAGGCCATAGTCCTCCGTCAGCGCCCGGGCGATGCGGTTCGTCCAGTCGGAGAGTTCCTTGTAGGTGCGCCGGCGTCCGTTGCCGATCAGCGCCGTATGATCGCCGAAGCCGCGCTCGACCATGCGGTCGGTCAGCTCGACGCCGGCGTTCAGCCACTCGGGATAGTCGAAGCCGTTGAGCAGAAGCTCCGGCCATTGATCCGGTGGCGGAAGATGGTCGCGCGCAAACGTATCCAGATGGCCTGTCGGTCCCAGTTTCATCACGATGTTCCCATGCGTTCTTCTGGTCCGCCACCCCGAGGTTTCCGGGTGCGGCGGCCGTGGCATTTTTGCCTTTTCACCAGAAAAGCACCGCGCCTGCGTGCTGGCAAGAGAGAAATTTTAAGTTTGTAATAATTTTGGGCGCGCCGTCATTCACCCCTTCCGTTGCCGGTCGGCGGATGCGACTATGCGGCACGTCATGACAATGCCGAGGGCCAGATGCGACACCGGATTTCCGATTGGGACGATGCCTATGCGAATGGCCCGAACATTCCGGGAGGCGAGCGCTGGCCGGGACTGTGGGTCGATCCGGCGCGGGAATACCGGCAGGCGCTGCACGAAGCCGGCCATGCGGAACTCGACATCCGCTATGGCGAGGCCGAGCGCAACAGGATGGATCTCTTCCTGCCGGCCACGAAGCCTGCAGGACTCGTCGTCTTCGTGCATGGCGGCTTCTGGCTGAGGCTCGACAAGTCCTACTGGTCCCATCTCGCCCGCGGTGCGGTGGAACAGGGCCATGCCGTTGCGATCCCGTCCTATACGCTCTGCCCGGACACCCGCATCGCCGGCATAACCCTGGAAGTCGCGGCTGCGATCGCGCGGGCGGCCGGGGAGGTTGCGGGGCCGATCCGTCTCGTCGGACATTCCGCCGGCGGCCATCTGGTGACGCGGATGATCACCCTTACCTCGCCGCTCACCGAGGATGTGCGCAGCAGGATCGTCAATACCGTCTCCCTTTCCGGACTGCATGACCTGAGGCCGCTTATGCATACGGCGATGAACCGGCAGCTCCACATCGACCGGCAGGAAGCGTGGCGGGAGAGCCCGGCGCTTCTCGAGCCGATCCCGGGGACCCGGCTCACCTGCTGGGTGGGCGCCGCCGAGCGTTCGGAATTCCTCCGCCAGAACGCCTTGCTCGCCAATATCTGGAAAGGGCTCGGCGCGGAAACGGACGCGGTCGAGGAGCCCGACCGGCATCACTTCAACATCCTCGACGGACTGGCCGACCCCCACCACCCGCTGACGCAGGCGCTCCTCTCCTAGAGCCGGAGTCCGCGACCCTAGAGCACGACGATCCGCGCGCCGATATTCACCCGCTTGTAGAGATCCATCACATCCTGGTTCAGCAGGCGGATGCAGCCGGCCGATACGGCCTTGCCGATCGAGGATGGGTCGTTCGTGCCGTGGACACGGTAGTAGGTGTCGACGCCGTCCTTCTGGATGTATAGCGCCCGGGCGCCCATCGGGTTGCCCGGCCCGCCATCCACGCCATCCTTGAATCGGCCGTAGTGTTCGGGGCTCCGCTTGATCATGTTGTCCGTTGGTGTCCATCTGGGCCATGCCGCCTTCCGGTCGATGATCGCCTCGCCCGTGAAGTTGCGGCTGGCAGGGCCGACGGCAACCGAGTAGCGCATCGCCTTGCCCCCAGGCATGACGAAGTAGAGGTAGCGGGCGGACGGATCGACAACGACCGTGCCGGGAGCCTCGGTGGTTGCGTAATCGACCTCCTGGCGGCGCCGCTCGTCCGGCAGCTTCGACACGTCGATGGCGTCGATCCGGAAGCCGTGATCCAGCTTCTCGCCATACATGATGGCAGGATCTCCGGGCTCCTCCGCTTCGGCGGGAGCTTCGAACGAAGGGGCTGCAACGGCGGGAGGAGGAGCGGGCTGGGTCGAGAGGGTGGTGCAGGCGGAAAGCGGTGCAACGAGGAGCAGGAATGCCAGACTACGCTGGCGCAAGCTATTCAATTTCATGGTTCTTCCCGTGCGCTAGGCACATCGCTGGATGACCTCCCGCCCCCGGAGCACCACAAAGTGCTGTCCCAATTGTGTCGCTTCTTGCCGATCCTGTGGTCAGAGCGCCAATATCGCCCGCTGTTGCGGGAAAGGCACAGGTGACTGGCGGTCCAGTGGCCGCACCCCTGGTGAGGATGGCCGGGCCTAGAGAGAAGCCGCGGCGCGCGCCGCCTGGTCGTAATGCCCGGAGAGCGCCCTCAGTCGGGCCGCAACGTCGGAAAGGTTGTCGGCGGAAACCTCCGTCGCCAGCACCGACTTCACGAGCAGGCTCTCGCGCATCGCCTTGTAGCGGGCGCAGGCTTCGGCGCCTTCCTGCGTCACCATGACGAGCTTCTCCTTGCCGCGGCGCCCGGACCTGATGAGCTTCAGCCGCTCCAGCTTCTTCAGTGCATAGGTGACGACATGGGTGTCCTCGATGTTGAGCACGAGGCAGATGTCGGCAAGCGTCTTCGGCTTGTCGCGGCTGTTGATGTTGTGAAGTACGATGATATCGACCGGCGAGAGGTCCGGCACGCCGGCAGCCGCCATGCAGCGGACCATCCACCGGTTGAAGGCATGGTTCAGCATGATCAGGCCGAACTCGATCTCCGACAGCGCCGGCAGGGCGCCGGTCGCGAGATGCCCGGACGAAACGATGGGTCCCAGCTCATCCTTTTCAGCCGCCATGATGTCTCCTCCCGAACGAAAGACGCCGCCGGATATCCCGGCGGCGCCTGTTGATCACATCTTCCTGTAGGCGTCTATGACTGCCTTCCCGTCGTCGCCGGCCTTGGAGAGCCAGTCCTCGGTCAGCTTGGCGCCGACGTCCGCCAGGCCGGTCTTCAGCTCGTCGCTCGGCGCGATCACCTGCATGCCGTTCTGCTTCAGGGTTTCCATGTAGGCGGCAGTCTTCTCGACGCCGAGCTTCCAGCCGCGCTCCTCGGCTGCTGCGGCAGCCTCCGTGACGGCGGTGTGGAGGGCGGGGTCGAGCGCGGCGAAGGCGTCCTTGTTGACGAAGATGACGTTCTTCGGGATCCACGCCTGCGTGTCGTAATAGTGGGTGAGCGATTCCCAGATCTTGGAATCGACGCCGGTGGCGCTGGAGGTCATCAGGCCGTCGACCACGCCGGTCGCCAGCGCCTGCGGCAGTTCAGCCGCCTGCACGGTCACCGGCTGGGCGCCGACGATCTCGGCAATGCGCGACGTGCCGACGTTATAGGCGCGCCACTTCAGGCCCTGGAGATCGGCGACGCTGTTGACGTCCTTCTTGGTGTAGATGCCCTGCGGCGGCCACGGCGTCGTGTAGAGAAGCTTCAGGCCCTGCTCGTCGAGCGCCTTTTCCACGGTCGGCTTCGATGCCTCCCAAAGCTTGCGGGAATCCTCGAAGCTGGTGGCGAGGAAGGGCACGACGTCGATGCCGAAGACCGGGTTCTCGTTCTCGTGCAGCGAGATCAGCACCTCGCCGGCCTGCGCCTGGCCCGTCTGCACGGCGCGCTTGATTTCCGGCGCCTTGAAGAGCGCCGCCCCCGGATGCACCGTGATCTTCAGCGCGCCGCTCGTTGCGGCGTCCACGTCGGATGCGAACTGCATCAGGTTCTCGGTGTGGTAGTTCGCCGGAGGATAGGCGGAGGGCAGAACCCAGGCGGTCTGGGCCATCGCCGCGCCCGCTCCCAGGGCAAGCGCTGCCGCGGTCATTCCCCAGCGGGCGATCGATCGCATGTGAAAGTCCATTGTCATTCCCCTTTTACGTTACCCCGGAAACGCCATTCGCGGCAGGACCATCACGATGTCCGGGAAGACCGTGATGATGACGACGGTTGCCACAAGCAGGAAGAAGAACGGCAGCGCGGCGCGGGCAACGGTGAGGCTGTCGCGGCCGCTCATCGTCTGCAGCACGAAGAGGTTGAAGCCGACCGGCGGCGTGATCTGCGCCATCTCGACCATCAGCACCAGGAAGACGCCGAACCATATCAGGTCGAAGCCGGCCTGCTGGATCATCGGCAGGACGACGACGGTGGTGAGGACGATCATCGACAACCCGTCGATCGCACAGCCGAGCAGGATGTACATCACCGTCAGCACCGCGATCAGCGCGTAGGGGCTGAGTTCGAAGCCCGCCACCCAGGCGGCGAGCGCCGCGGGGATGCCGGTATAGCCCATGGCGATGGACATGTAGCCGGCGCCAGTGAGGATCAGCATGATCATCGCGGTCATGCGCGTCGCGCCCATGACGCTTTCCTTGAAGCTCGTCCAGGTCAGCGCCTTCTGCCACGCGGCGATCACCAGCGAACCCAGCACGCCCCAGGCGGCGCATTCGGTGGCGGTCGCCCACCCCATCAGCAGGGCCGAGAAGACGGTCATGATCAGGAGCGCCAGCGGAATGAGGTTGAGGGTTTCCTTCAGCTTGCTGGCAAGGCTTGTCCTCGGCGCCGGCGGCGGGGACTTGTCGGGATTGAGCAATGCCCAGACGACGATCGCCGCCATGTAGAGGGCCATGACGATCACGGCCGGAATGAGCCCGGCGATGAACATCTGGATGATCGACACGTTCGCGGCGACCGCATAGACGATCATCGTGATCGACGGGGGCACGAGGAAGCCGAGCGTTCCGGCGCCGGCGAGCGACCCGAGGCTGATCATCTCGTCATAGCCGCGCTTCTTGAGTTCCGGCAGGGTGATCTTGGCGACCATCGCCGTCGTTGCCGCCGACGAGCCGGAGACCGCGCCGAACAGGCCGCAACCGAGCACGTTCACATGCACGAGCCGGCCCGGAAGCCAGTTCAGCCACGGGGAGAGGCCCCGGAACATCTCGTCCGACAATCTCGTGCGGTAGAGGATTTCGCCCATCCAGACGAAGAGCGGCAGGGCCGCCAGGCTCCACGAGGCCGAGCCGCTCCAGGCGTTGGTGGCAAGTGCTGCGCCGATCTGGATGCCGGCGGGCGCGAACTGCATGGCCACGAAGCCGCAGACCAGAAGGGCGATGCCGATCCAGACGCCGCCGAT